>NZ_BAAHAR010000021.1:0-128290 GCF_054777395.1 Nocardiopsis oceani | reverse complement strand
AACCGTGTCAGCCTGCGGAGACCTCTGGGTTGCCATGTCTGCGAAGCAGGAACCTGCTGCCGCCGCGAGGCGGACAGCGCCACCAGACCCTTCGGGTTTGGTCGGAATCCCTCTCACTTCAGGAGAGAGAGGAAGTCAAGGACCAGGTGGTGACGGGCGTCTACACGGAGATCGCGGAGACGGTCGTCCCCCGGATCCTGGCGCAGGACAGCGCCGCGGCGATCCTGCGCACACACGTGCGGGGTGTGGCCGAGTACGGCCTGGCGCACCGCGGCCGCCTGGCGGCCGTCGGTCAGATCTTCATCCACTCCCGCGACGCCGAAGGCAACCCCCGGTTCGGGGGGCGCCAGGCCGAACCGCTCTACGAGTCCCTGGAAGGGCTCTACCGGAACGGTCAGGAGAGCGGCGAGTTCCGCGGCTTCGACGTGCGGGTGATGGCGGTCAGCCAGCAGGCGTCCATCGACGCCATGTTCGAGTACTGGCGGGTCCATCCCGACCACGACCTGCTCGCACACGCCGACGAACTGGGCGAACTCCTGGTCCGTGCCACCCGAGCCGACTGACGGCCACTGGCCCTCGAACACCCCAACCAACGAGGGCACCATGACACACCAGAAAGCACCACCCACCACCGCGGAACCGGGGCCGACCACCCGGACGCGTCTGTTCTTCGTCGACAACCTGCGGGTCGTGCTGACCCTCCTGGTCGTCCTGCACCACGCCGCGATCACCTACGGCAACATCCCGGCCTGGTACTACACCGAACCCGCCCAGGACCCCACCGGGGTTGTGCTGGACCTGTTCGTTCTCCTGAACCAGACCTTCTCCATCACACCCGGGGCGATTCAAAGTTCGCCGCCCTGGCAGCGCTGGCCGTGCCCCTGACATGGACGGCTGCCGCAGCCCTCCGGGCGGTCCCAGGGGTCAAACGCATCCTCTGACCGGCCGACTGGCGAGCCACTGCCCAAGGGTCCCTGGCCGAGTCTCGGTCAGGGACCCGGGCGCAGGTTGAGCTCGGTGACCTGGGCGTCGCGCGGCAGGTCAAGAACATCGGCCACCGCCCCCGCCAGGGTCTCGGGTTGGATGCACGCCGCCGGGTCGTAGTCGTGTCCGAACGCGTCGCGCACCTCGCGCAGCAGGTCCGTGGCCGTCCCACCGGGGTGGACGCCGGTCACCCGGATCCCGTGCGCTGCCTCCTCCTGCCGCAGCGCGTCGGCCAGCTCGCTCAACCCCGCGCAGTGCACGAAGGCGTCCAGCCCGGCGATCCCGGCCACCGCATCGGCGAGGGTCTCAGGACGGCGCAGGTCGGCCCGCACCGCGCGCACCTGCGGCCTGTCGCGCGTGAGTTCAGCGAGGCGTTCGGGGTCGCGGCCCAGCGCCACGACGGGCCGACCGCGTTCCACGAGCGTGTCCACCAGGGCCGAGCCGATCCCACCGGTCGCCCCGGTCACCAGCACCCCGTCGTGCGTCTCGTTCGCTTCCATGTCGGGGATCCTGGCACGGATGCCGCACCGGGGCCACGGGATTAGGGTCGGATCGTCATACCAAGGGAAGGGACCCCGTGGCCAGTCAGAAAGAACACATGCTCGCCGGTGATCTCTACCTCGCCGACGACCCCGAGATCACAGCGGACGTGCTCCTCGCCGGGCAGCGCTCCGAGGCGTTCAACAACAGCTCCATCGACGACCCCGAAGGGCGAGCCAAGGCCCTGGCCGACCTCGTCGGTGAAGTGGGGGAGGGTGGTGAGGTCCGCCCGCCGCTGCGGGTGGACCTGGGCTACCGCATCACCCTCGGCCCGCGCTCGTTCGTCAACTTCAACGCGGTGATGCTCGACGTCGCCCCCATCACGATCGGCGCGGACGTGCTGATCGGCCCCAACGTGCAGCTGCTCACCCCCACGCACCCCATCGACCCCGAGCTGCGCCGGGCCAAATGGGAGGCGGCCGAGCCCATCACCATCGGTGACAACGTGTGGCTGGGCGGCGGGGTCATCGTCTGTCCCGGCGTGAGCATCGGTGAGAACACCGTGGTGGGCGCCGGTGCGGTGGTCTCCAAGGACCTGCCCGCCAACGTGGTGGCGGTCGGTAACCCGGCGAAGGTCGTCAAGGAGATCTGACTGCCCGGCCCTCGGTCAGCGCCGTCTCGCTCCGTGGCCGGGCGGACTTGGACACCGCCGGAGAAGTCCGGTCTCAGCTCATCAGACGGGCGGGGGTGACCGGGCAGACCAGTTTCCAACCGAGGCGTTCGTACAGGCCGCGGCCGTCGTCGGTCGCCACCAGGAGTCCGTGTTGGGCCCCCTGGTCGAGGGCGGCCCGGCCGAGGGTGTTCATGAGAGCCCTGCCCAGGCCGCGTCGGCGGTGGTCGGGGTCGGTGACCACGCGGTCGAAGACGGCTGTGCCCGCGTGGACGGCCATGACCGAGCTCGCTGCTTCGGTGCCTGTAGCGGACCACGCCCGTGCCTGGAAGCACCGGTGGCTTTCGGCGACCCCGACGGTGTAGTGAGCCGGTACCGGGACGGGATCGGGGGAGAGCTCGACGGTCATCAGGTACTCGGTCTCGCCCACGCGCCAACGCGGGTCAAGGGTGGAAACCGTGGTCTCGCGCGGGCCGCACACCTTCAACCACGTGTCCGGGGCGGTCAGGGATTTGCTGAGGCGAGCCACAGGCCCGGGGTCGGGCAGGACGTGGCGGGTTCGGTGGCCGGGCAGGCCGACGTCCAGGCGGAATCCGTGGGGGACGCGGACGGGTGCGGGCGTACTGCGGGCTAGAGCCCAGCCGTGTACCCACTGTTCGGCGAATCGGTTGACCCGTTCGGGGTGCGCCACGCTCTTGGTCATGGCCTCATTGTCACGTTCGGGCCCGCGGGGGATCCGGTCCGGGTGCTCGAACGCGACCGTCCCCCGGTGTGGCGCCACCGGGGGACGGAGTTCTGTGCGGGCAATTACCCCGTCATGGCCGGTTCGGTTTCCCCTCCGGCGAACTGGGTCCGGTACAGCTCGGCGTAGCGGCCGTTGCGGGCCAGCAGTTCGCTGTGGGTGCCGCGTTCGGCGATACGCCCTTCCTCGACGACGAGGATGGCGTCGGCCGCGCGGATGGTGGACAGCCGGTGGGCGATGACCAGCGCGGTCCGGCCCTCCAGAGCCTCGGCCAGGGCTGCTTGGACGGCCGCCTCTGAGGTGGAGTCCAGGGCGGAGGTGGCCTCGTCGAGGATGACCACCTCGGGTCCGGTCAGCAGCAGTCGGGCGATGGTCAGGCGCTGGCGTTCGCCGCCGGAGAAGCGGTAGCCGCGTTCGCCCACCACCGTGTCGAGCCCGTCGGGCAGGTTTCTGACCAGGTCGTCCAGGCGGGCGCGGCGCAGGGCGTCCCAGATCTGCTCGTCGGTGGACTCGGGTGAGCCCAGGCGCAGGTTGTCGCGGATGGATTCGTGGAAGAGGTGTCCGTCCTGGGTGACCATGCCGAGGGTGGCGCGGATGGAGTCGAAGGTGAGGTCGCGGATGTCGGCTCCGCCCAGGCGGACGGTGCCTTCGTCGGCGTCGTACAGGCGCGGGGTGAGTTGGGCGATGGTGGACTTGCCGGCGCCGGAGGAGCCGACCAGGGCGACGGTCTGGCCCGGTTCGACGCGGAAGGACACGTCGTGGAGGACGGGTCCGTTTTCGACGGTGTCCAGGGTGACGACGTCCTCCAGGGAGGCCAGGGACACTTTTTCCGCGTTGGGGTAGCCGAAGGTGACGTCGTCGAACTCCAGGGACACGGACCCGCTGGGGACTGGTCGTGCGGCGGGTTTCTCGTCCACCAAGGGCTTGAGGTCGAGGACCTCGAATACCCTGCTGAAGCTGACCAAGGCGCTCATGACCTCCACGCGGGCGCTGGCCAGCTCGGTGAGCGGCGCGTACAGGCGGGTGAGGAGCATGCCCATGGCGACGACGGTTCCGGCGTCGAGCTGGCCGCGCAGGGCGTAGAAGCCGCCGAGTCCGTAGACCAGGGCGAGGGCGAGTGCGGAGACCAGGGTCAGAGCGGTGAAGAACACCTCTTGGAGCATGGCGGTGCGTACACCGATGTCGCGGACGCGGGAGGCGCGCCGGGCGAATTCGGCGGACTCCTCCTTCGGGCGGCCGAAGAGCTTGACCAGGGTGGCGCCGGGCGCGGAGAAGCGCTCGGTCATCTGGGTGCCCATGGCGGCGTTGTGGACGGTGCGTTCGCGTTCGATCTTGGCGAGTCGGGCGCCCATGCGGCGGGCGGGTAGGACGAAGACCGGTAGGAGCAGGAGTGCGATGAGGGTGATCTGCCAGGACAGGGTGACCATGACGACCAGGGCCAGGACCAGGGTGACGAAGTTGCTCATCACGCCGGAAAGGACGTCGCTGAAGGCGCGTTGGGCACCGATGACGTCGTTGTTGAGCCGACTGACCAGGGCGCCGGTGCGGGTGCGGGTGAAGAAGGCGACCGGCATGCGTTGGACGTGGTCGTAGACGGTGGTGCGCAGGTCCAGGATGAGTCCTTCGCCCACTCGGGCGGACAGCCACCGCACGATGAGGCCGAGGCCGGCTTCAGCGACCGCGACCAGGGCGATGAGGCCGGCCAGGAACAGGATGGCGCTGAGCGCGGAGCCGTCGATGATCTCGTTGACGACCTCGCCGGCCAGGAGCGGTGAGGCCACGGCCAGAGCCGCCGTCAGGATGCTCAGTCCGAGGAACCAGGCCAGGTGTCGTGCGTAGGGGCGGGCGAAGGAGCCGATTCTGCGCAGGACCTGCATCGAGAAGGGGCGCTGGTCCTCTTTGGCGTGTATCGCGTGGTACATCGAGCTCCACGCGGCCATTTCCATGCTCATGGTGGTCACCGGTCCGTTGGGTTGGGTTCCCCTGAACCGTAGAACCTTAAGATTGGTTAAGGTCAACTCCGCGGCGCGAAACCTTCCCGGCTCCTGACAGAGCTGGCCCCGCCGCCCCCGGTCAACCCACCGTCGCCGCGCTGACCACCCTGCGGAGCGGCCCCTCCAGGGGAGATGCCCTCACCAGTGCCCCACCGAGCGGATGGCCTCAGTGACCGCTGCCAGCGCGAGCATCCTGACCGTGTCCACGTGCGCCGCGACGTGACCGGTCGCGGCGGCGACGAAACCGTCGCCGTCAAAGCGGGTGTGCGGCGGGGTCAGTGCTCGCGAGAGCCCGTCGTGGGCCCCTTGCGCCACGATCCGGCACTCGACCTTGTCGAGACGGGCGTTGGTGACGACGGCCCCGATGGTCGTATGGGCCCGCTCCGGTGCGAGCTCGAACGGCTCCGCCAAGGCACGCACCGCGTCGAGCGAGATCCCCCTCTGCCCGTCGTCGATGTCACCGAACGCGTTGACGGCGCACAGCGCGCCGACCACCAGACCGTCCATGCTGTGCTCGGCGTAGCCGAGCCCGCCTCGCCGACGGCCCTCCGGGCCACGCCATTGGCTGACGTAGGCCCCGGCACCGGCACCGACCCGTCCGGTGAGCCGCTGTTCGCCTCGGGCGGCCTGAGCGGCGAGGTATCCGGACTCGCTTGTCGGCCGCACCTTGGGGTCGCCGACCGCGAGATCGAACAGCGCCATCGCCGGGACGATCGGGACGACCCCTCCGGGGGTCGCCACCCCGCGCCCCAGTCCCTCGTAGTAGCGCATGACACCGTCGGCGGCAGCCAGACCGAACGCCGATCCGCCGGTCAGCAGCACCGCGTCGACGCGTGCCACGGTCTTGTCCGGTCCCAGCAGGTCCAGTTCGCGCGAGGCGGGCGCGCCGCCGCGCACCTCACAGGAGGCTACGGTCTCCTCGGGGAGTTCGATGACGGTGCAGCCCGTCTGCGACACTTCGTCGGTCCAGTGGCCGACGCGAACCCCGTCGACGCCCACGCGCCTGTGCTGACGATCCGCGTCCTGCGGCGGCGGGGGCGCGTCCTGCGGCGCGTCCGTGTGTTCGGAACCGGTCATGTCGCGGCCTCCGCTGTCGAATCGCTGTCGGGTGCGGTGCTGATGGCGGTCTACGGTGCGGGACGGATCCACCGGCTGCCGGAGCCACGGTCGAAGACTACTGCTGTCGTGGCGCGACGCCGGGACACACCGTCACCGTGTCAGCGGGCGGAGACGATCCTTCGGTCCGCTGGCACCTGCTCGGACTCGGTGTGGTCTTGGCCCTGCGGCCGCTCCGTCCCGCCGCTGCGGGCGGTGAGCACCTGGACGCTGGTGTCCTCCGGGGCGAGCAGGAGGGCGCGGGCCAGGGTGGATTCGGCCTGGGCCAGGCCGCGCAGGACCAGCGGGAGGGTGAGTCCGAAGAGTGCGCCGCCCACCATGTAGACGGCGAGCGTGGCCAGGGCCGGGGACTCCGGAAGGATGAAGCTGCCCACGTCGGTGTATCCGGGGATCAGGTAGAGCGACCAACCCCAGAGCGGGTAGAGCAGTCCGCCCAGGGTGAGGGCCCACCAGAGCACGGCCACGAGGAAGGCGACCGCGGAGACGGGGAAGCGCAGCAGGGCGTGTAGCGCGTCCAACCAGCTGCGGGAGCAGGTCAGCGGGTTCAGGAGGCGGCGCACCGGTCCGGCCGCGGCCGGGGCCGCACGGTAGGGCAGGCGTACCACCGGTCGCCGGTACAGGTCGGAGAGGCGAATACGGTCCACGTGGGCCAGGCCCCGGGCCATGACCAGCGTGCCGGACAGCAGGATCAGCCCCACGAAGATCACTGAGGTGCCGACTCCGGCTGCCAGGCCTGGCAGGACGAGGGCGAAGGAGATGACCGCCAGGGGAAAGCCCAGCAGTAAGTAGCGGGTGTCTCGGGCCAGCCGGGAAAGGAAGGAGGAGTTCATGTCCTCGAAGGTAAGCCCGGGGACCGCCTCGGGTCAGGGCGGTGGACGTGAGGATCGAGGGTGGTGCTGGCTCTACCTCGCGCTGGGGCATGGCGGAAAAGCGCTCTACAGCGGCAGGCCGCCGATGAGGTCGGTGACGCCCACCTGTTGGAGGCCGTTGGCGAGGACGATCACGCCGACGATGCCGATGATCCAGGCCAGGGCCTCGCGGGAGCCCGCGTCTACCTTCTCCCGCCAGCGGTCCAGGCGGGGGCGCAGGCGCTCGCCGAAGGCGCGGTGGCCCAGGTAGAGCAGGACGGGTGGCAGAACCATCATCAGGTTGTAGGCGGCGAGCATCGGCACCCAGGTGTGTGCGGCCAGTCCGGCGGTGCCCATGATGCCGATCGCCCCGAGGTAGGGGAAGGCGGTCCCGGCCTCCAGCAGACCGGTGGCCAGCCCCAGGGCGACCATGGTGCCGGTGCGGAAGGAGGCGGGCCTGCGCGGTGGGCGTGCCTTGGTCGGCATGAGGAAGGAGTAGGCGAGCAGGCCCCCGCCCAGGAGCACCATGGTCCAGCCCGCGGCGGGGGTCTCGGCCAGGTGGGACAGGCTGCTGATCGCGGCGCCCAGGCCCAGCATCAGTGCGCAGCCCAGAGTGAAGTAGAAGACCGCGACGGTGCCGAGGTAGGCGAAGAGCGGTCGGGCGATCGAGCTGGCCCCGCTCAGGAGCACGAAGAGCGAAACTCCCAGGGTGGTGGGGCTCAGGGTGTCCAGGAGGGCGAGCCCGGCGACCGGTATCAGGACGTCCAGAGGTGGCATGGTGTGGTCTCCCCGTTTTTGCAACACGACTGTGCTAAATAAAATAGCACGGGTGTGATAAAAAAGGGAGGTGCCTAAGATCGTCGACCACGAAGAGCGCCGCCGCGAGCTCGCCGAAGCCCTGTGGAGGGTGATCGTCGCCTCCGGCCCGCACGCCGTGTCCATCCGCAGCGTCGCCGCCGAGGCGGGCCTGTCCGCGGGTGCGCTGCGCCACTACTTCCAGACCCGCGAGGAACTCCTGGTCTTCGCGATCGACCGGGCCCAGGAGCGTGTGGCCGAGCGGATGCACGAGCACGCCCGGACCCTGGGTCCCGAGGACTCCGTGGTCGAGCGGGTCGCGGGCTTCGCCGAGCAGATGATGCCCCTGGACGAGACGCGCAGGGCGGAGTTTCGCGCGTGGGAGGCCACCGGTGACCTGGGAACCGGCGACCCCCGCCTGGAGGAGCGCTGGAACAAGCAGCGGAGTCTCTACCGGCAGCTGGTCGCCGGCTTGGGAGGGCTGGCCCCGCCCGAGGACCCGGCCCAAGTCCACCCAGACCCCTGGTTGGAGACCTGGTCGGAGCACTTGCACGCGTTCGTCGACGGCCTCTCCCTGCAGACCATGGTGACGCCCCAGCAGTTCCCGCCGGAGGCTGCCCGCCGGCAGCTGCGCGCCTTCCTGGCCCACATCGAGTCCACGCGCGGGTGACAGAAGTGCGCGCTTGCCTGTTCTCGCGAGCAGGAGCTTTCCTGCAGGCCCCGGGTCGACATCGGACCCCCACTGGTGGCCTACTGTGTGGGCAGTGCAGTGAGCAGAGGGGGAGTTGAGGCGTGACCAGCATGTGGAGCAGCAAGGGCGGGACGGACCACCGGTCCGAGGTCGACTTCCGGGCCGCGACGCCCTCCGACGTCTCCGCCCTGGTGGACCTGGTCAACTCCACTTACCGGGGCGACAGCTCCCGCCGGGGCTGGACGACCGAGGCCGACCTCCTCGACGGCCAGCGGGTGGACCCCGACATCATGGCCGAGCTGCTCGGGCGCACCAACACCCTTGTGCTGGTCGGTGAGTCCGAGGGCCGGATCGTGGCCTGCTGCGAACTGCAGCGCAGCATCAACGGGGCCTACTTCGGGATGTTCTCGGTGCGCCCCGAACTCCAGGGGGCGGGGCTGGGCCGGGTCGTCCTGGCCGAGGCCGAGCACATGGCCTCCCGCGAGTGGGGGTGCCGCCTGATGCGGATGAAGGTCCTCAAGCAGCGCCCCGAACTCATCGCCTGGTACGAGCGGCTCGGCTACATCAGCACCGGCAAGACCGAGCCCTTCCCCTACGGTGACGAGGACTTCGGGCTGCCCAAACGCGACGACCTGGCCTTCGTCGAACTCACCCGGGAGCTGCCCGCCGACTAGCCGACGAATGGGCAGGGCCGGGACCGCCGGTCAGTCCGCCGCCGGTCAGTCCGCCTCCAGGTTGGCCGACATCCGTTCCAGGACGTTCACGGTGTCCCGGTACTCCTGGTCGCTGATGCCCAGGGAGAGCTTGCGCAGGTTCTGCTGGACCCGCTCCAACAGGGTGTCGTGGGCCTGGTGCCCCTCAGCGGTGAGTTCCAGTGCGACCAGGCCGCTCACCCAGCCTCGCTGGCGCAGGGCCTCCGCCGCGGGGGCGACCGTGCTCTCGTCGTCGTCCAGGAACGGGGCCAGGCGCTGGTCCAGTTGGAGTACGGTACCGGGTTCGTTGTGCAGGGAGTTGAGTACCTGCCACTGACGCCGGTCGAGGGACTCCGAGGCCAGGACACGGTCGAAGTCGTGCTCGATGAGTCGGTCCAGGTGCTTGAGCCAGAAGCCGATCGGCAGGTCGGACATGGTTCCTCCGGGACGTCGGTGTCCGCACGGCGCGAGGACGTGTTGGGCGGACACATACCCCGCTACGGGACGGGCACTGTCCAATGCACTCGCTCTGGGCCGACGGTATACCGCCCCACGGGGCCGGGCCAGCACAGTCCGCAGGTGTCGGCGCCCGCAGGCGTCGGCTTCGAACACGGCGGCCCGGCCCGCTCAGACACGGCACAGGATCGCGCCTCGGGGGATGACGAAGACACCGTCCGGGTGCTCGCTCCAGCGGGTCCAGCCCGCCGAGATCGCCTCCAGATCCTCCTGCGTGGCGTAACCCGCCTCAACCGCGCGGCTGCCCACAGCCGACTCCAGGATGCGGCGCGCCCACATTCCGCCCCACCAGGTCCGCCGTTCGGGCGCGGAATGGTTCCACACCTCGGCTGCGTAGGTGACGTCGGTGAACCCGGCCTCGTGTGCCCAGGCCAGCATGTGGCGTCCGGCGTCGGGCTCGCCGCCGTTGGCGCGGGCCACCCGCTGGTACAGGTCCATCCAGGTGTCCAGTTCGGGCAGGCGCGGGTACCAGTGCATCGCGGAGTAGTCGCTGTCGCAGGCCGCCACCACTCCGCCCGGCTTGGCGACACGTCCCATCTCGGCCAGGGCGCGCACCGGGTCGGCCACGTGTTGCAGGACCTGGTGGGCGTGGACCACGTCGAAGGTGTTGTCGGGCAGGTCGAGTCCAAGAACATCGCCCACGTGGAAGTCGACGTTGTCCACCCCTTCGGCGGCCGCGGTGGCGCGGGCCTGGTCGACCGCTTCGGCTGAGGCGTCCACCGCGGTCACCCGACCCGGGGCGACCCTGCGGGCGAGGTCGACGGTGACGCTCCCGGGACCGCACCCCACGTCCAGCAGGGAGCGGCCGGGGCGCATCTCCTCCAGGGCGTAGGCGGAGGAGTTCTCCGCGTTCCGCCACAGGTAGGAGGTGGTGACCGTCGGGTGCTGTCCGTGGGTGTACTCGGCCATCGCGCGCCGTCCTTCGCTTCGGGGGTGGGCGCACGACGCTACCACCATGTCTCTATCGGTGAGACTTATTTCTCATATTGTGAAACGCTTGGGTTGTCCCGTCAGGCGGGGGCCAGGCGGCCGGCCAGGGTTTCCAGGTCGGGGAGGAACCAGCACTGTGCTCCGCGGTTGCTCTCCCGCACGAGGTCGCGCAGGGCGTCACTGGCCGCCACCTGCTCGGAGATGTCGCCGAGGACGGCCAGCCGGAGCCGGTAGTTGGCGCACTTCTGCAGGAACTCACCGGCCACGCCCGTGCGCAGGCGGAAGAAGTCCGGGTCCAGGCGTTCGGCGGGCAGTGCGATCCAGGTGGCGCCGAGGCCGAAGGCGTCGCCGATGACGTCGCCGGCGTCACGGACGGGCTCACCCTCGGCGGAGCAGACCAGCACGGGGTTGTCGTTCCGGTCCTTGAGGTCGTGGGGCATGGACTTGGTTCCTTCCGGTGTGGGGCCGGGTGCCGCTCACCCGCGCTCGACCAGGGAGTCGACGTATCCGAGCAGTGTCGCCGTGGCCGTGAGGCCGCCCACGACGACGATCTTCAGCTTGGCGCGCTCAGGGTCGTGGACGACCTGGGCGTGCGCACGCGCCCTCCCGCCCGGCTCCCCGGCCGCGGCCGCCGTGACCAGGGTGATCAGGCGGTCGGCCGTGGCCCGGTCGACCCCGTCCACCTGGACGACGCTGGACACCTCGGCGTGCGGCGCATCCGACTCGGTGGGTGGTTCCGCTTCGGCCAGCGGACCGCCGGTGAACTCCTCCAGGTCCTGGCGCCGGATCCGGTACTGCTTGCCGATCCGCGTGGCCGCCAGGCGCCCCTCGCGGACGTAGGCGCGCACCGTCTTCACGTGGAGGCCGAGTAGCTCCGCGACTTGGTCCACCGAGTAGTACTGCTGGGCCACGCTTCTCCCTGATGGCATGAAACAGATCTTAACTTCCGCAATAATACCCTGCAGAAGAGAAGTTTAGGGAAGCATGAGGAAGGGGGGTGTCAGATCGACGACGTACCTGGACAGTTCTCAGGAGTGTCGGATGAGCAGCACGGAGAGCCAGCGGTGGTCGTCGGGGGTGCTGGGACGGATGTGGTCGCTGAGCTCCACCAGTTGCTCGGGCTCGCTCTCGCTCCCACCACCGCCCCCGCGCCAACGGAGGCTGACCACGTCATCGCCGATGTCCAAGAAGATGTGGCGCAGGTTGCCCCGGTGGACCTCCACGAGCAGATCGCCCCGGCGCTCGCACTCCGCCAAAGGCGCTTCGCAGACTTGGGTTCGGGAGGCCTCGGGGTCCAGGACCAGGTCGAGGTCGACGTCGGCGATCCCCTCGTTGGCGGTGGTGTAGGTCTGGGAATAGCTTTCGTGTCCCTCCACCGTTTCGGTAACGGCCCGCGTCGCCTCCCAGTCGGGATGGTCCAGGACCATCATCTCCAGGCGTTCGGGCTGGGCCTGGCGCAGGAGCAGCCCTTGGGCCTCCTGAGCGCCCCAGATGAGCAGTGCCACGAGCAGCGCGTAGCCGGTCACCGCCGCCGGAAGGCGCCAGGGCAGGAGCCTGTTCCCGGTCAGCCGCCACCGGATGATCTGGAACGCCCACGCCCACATCAGGGCCAGGGCGACGAGAACGTGCGCGCCTCCGCCCGAGCTGCCGGGGGCCATGAGCACGTAGGCGACAATGTAGAAGCCCATGAATGGGGCCGGCGCCAGAATCAGCAGGGCGATGCCGAACCAGCGGGGTTCGCCGAGCACTTTCAGCCGCGACCCCAGGACCGCGACGGTACCGAGGAACAGGCCCACGCTGACCGTGATGATGAAGCTGACCTGGACGAAGCTTCCGTCGTACAGGGCGAAGTCGAACAGGACCGCGGCCAGGGGAGCCAGGATCATTCCGCCCAGGGAACAGACCGCCGCGAGGGCGGCGTCCAAGGCTGAGCCCCGCGGCCGTTCCTGGACGCCGAGCCGCGGGGCAGACGACGGTTGGTGAGGCCGGGGGTAGGGGTGGGGGCCCTGCCTTGGTGGGCCGTGTTCCGGACCCGGCTGGTTCCCCGATTGGTCGCCGCTCGTGGTTTCCACCAGGTATTCCCGTCAGGTTCGATAGTCCGTCGCGTGGATGACCAGCTTGGCGAGCCAGCGGTGATCGCCGGGGGTGCTGGGCCGGACATGGTCACTGAGCTCTACCAGGTCAGTGGGGTGGCTGTTGTTGCCTCTCACGTTGAGGTCGAGACGGTAGACCTCCTCGCCGACGTCCATGAGGACTTCTATCAACTGGCCGGTGTCCTCGTCGGTGACCAGCACCAGGCCGTCCCGGACTTCGCAGAGCTCCAGGAGGTCACCGCAGGTGCCGTCGATCGACTCCTCCGGGTCCTCGAGTGACTCGAGGAGGACGGTGTTCTCCGCCTCGTCCGAGGGCTCGTACCGCTGGAAGTATCTGCCGTTGCCCCGGTAACCGACGCTGGCAGCGGTCCACTCGTGATGGTCCAGGATGACCATGTCCAGCTCTTCGGGCTGGGTCTGGCGCATCCACAGGACTTGGGCTTCCTCCGCCACTACAGCGGTGAGGGCCACCAGTAGCACGAACGCGGCGACGGCCGCGGGCAGCCGCACGGGCAGGAGCGGGGCCCGGGTCAGGCGCCAGCGGATGACGAGGAAGGCCCACAGCCAGCTCAACACCAGTGCGACGAGGCGGGACGCGACGGTTCCCCACACGTCCGGGCCCGTGAAGAGCAAGCCGAGGGAGGTGATCCCGGTCCCCGCGCCCGGCGCGAGGACCAGCACAGCGCAAAGGAACGGCAGGGACACCCCCAGCTGTTTCAGGACCAGCCACATGAGTGCGACGACCCCGCAGAGCAGGCTGAAACCCACCGTGAGGTACACGAGCGCGAGCAACGGCTGCTCTTCGAAGAGCGCGACGAAGATCAGGGCGAAGAAACCGGCGGCCACCGCCACGCCGACCCCGGCGAGCACCATCGCCAACGTCGCGCCTTGGAGCGGCTTCCAGAGCCGTTCCCGGTCGGTGGGCGGGGGAGCGGCCGGGTGCCGCGGCTGCTGACCGTACAGCTGGGCCGGATGCCCTGGTGGCCCGTATCCCGGTCCCTGCCAGTGACCGGGCGGCCCGCCCGTGGAACCCGCCATGCCGTCCCCTCTCCTCAAGCCTCGCGGGCAAGGTACACCTCGGGCTCGGGCAGAACCGCGCATTGGCCGCACCCGGACAGTGTCCGGGAACGGACACGCGCGGGCCGCTCAGGAACTCGGCCGCTCACGGGCGCAGCGCGCAGTCGCCGCACAGGCCGCCGTCCGGCAGCCGGTAGTACAGGCAGCAGGTGGACCGCCGGAACACCGCAAGTCCCTCGGCGTCCGTTCCCGTGTACGCACCGGTCCCCGACAGGGCGTCTCCTTCGAGCATCAACCGTGCCACCCGCTCGGCTTCGCCGCGCTGTTGGGGACGTTCCCTGCCCAGGGCGCGTACGGCCCCCGCCAACGCCGCCCCGGCGTTGCCCCGCAGCAGTCCGGCCGAGATCCGGCCGACCCGGGTCAGCGCGCTCTCGACCGGGGCCAGGACCCGGCCCACCACGGATTCTTCCAGCCATGCAGCGACCTCGGCGGGACCCGACAGCTCGGGAACACGGAGCTCGACGGTGCGCAGGACCAGCGGGCCCTCGCGGCGGCTGTCGAGGAAGAAGTCCGGCGCGCTCAGTCCCACTCCGTGGCACACCCCTGCCGCCAAGACGGGGGAGAGCAACCGGGAGGCCAGACCCTGGTGGAACAGCGAGGCACCCACCCGCCACTCCACCGACTCCGGTCCCGCACCCGAGAGCGCCGCGAGTTGGTACCGGACCCGCCCCACCTCGTCCGCCAGGCGCTCCTCGGTCAGCCCGTCACCGGCGACCGAACCCCAGCCCGCCTCGGGCTGGTGCGTTTCCAACCGGAAGAAGTCGTTGACGCGGCCGATGTCCCGCAGAACCGGGCCGACCGTCCGGTCGTGGCTGGCCTGGACCGTGGACAGGAAGTAGGTCAGGTCCGGACGCGGGGCGAAACTGGCCAGGTGTGCTGCACACCTGAGCGCCTCCCCGGTGAGCTCGTACTCGTGCACCAGGTGGTGGTCGCCGCCGTGGTCGAGCAGAGCGGCCAGCCGGTCGACGACCTCCTGCGACACTTCCTGTTGCCAGGCGACCCACTCGTCCGGTCCGAACCCGACGAGGTATCGCTCCAGACCGCCGTCCACCTCACTGGCGAGGCTGTCCCCACTGTCCAGCGCACTCACCGAGAGCTTCCTGCTCCGCTCGTCGTCCACCCGTCGCCCTTCCGTTGCTCCTGGGCCCATCCGACCACGTGCCGCTGTCAGGCTCACGGTAGTGCCAGCACCACCCGTTTTCCTCGTGCAGATGGCCTCGTCTGCGAGCACCCCGAAACCTAGATTGGTCCTGTGAGCGGCACACATGGACAGCGGGCGCGGGGCGGTCGACGGGCGGGGGCTCGGGTGATCGGCCCCGTCGACGTGCCCTTCCCTGTTGACGCCCACGGCGGCGGATGGCGGGTGCGGCTGGTCGAGATCCTGCACCTGATGACTTCCCTGGCGCTGGCCCTGTTCTACCTGCTGCCGGCGGTCCTGCTGCTGACCGCGGCCTCCTGGGTCGGAGTGGGGCTGTACCTGCCCTGGACGCGGGACTCGGACATGCTGGCCGGCGTCACCGCCATCCAGATCGCCAGGGACATGGTCGGGTTCCTGGTGGTGCTGCCGGTGACCGCCACCCTGCTGGCCCGGTTCGCCTGCAAGGTCCAGCGGGACCGGCTGGCCAACGTGTTCGGGATCGTCGAAACGAGCCCGCCCGACCCGATGGCCGCCCGCGATCCCTGGTGGCGTGTGTGGCGGTTCGTCTTCGGCCGGGAGGCCTGGTCGATGGTGGTTTACACCACCGTCGCCGGGATCCACGGCCTGCTCGCCGGCGGACTCGCGGTGGTCCTTGTGGTGTGCGGCGGTGCCGCTGCCGTGGGCGCCCTCTTCGGCACCGTGTACGTCCTGTCCCAGGGCTCTCCGGGGGACCTGGTGAGCCCCTTGTCCCTGGTCGTACTGGGGCCGCTGGCCGCAGTGGTGGGATTGCGCGTGGCACCGTACATGATCTCCTCCGAGGTCCTCCTGCACCGCCTGCTGCTCTTCGACGCCCCCGAGGTGCGCATGCGGCGGCGGCTCCTGCACGTCCAGGACAGCCGGCTGCGCATGGTCGACGCGGCCGAGGCCGAACGCCGCCGGATCGAACGCGATCTGCACGACGGTGCTCAGCAGCGGTTGCTCGCACTGACCCTGACCCTGACCCGGGCACGGGCCAAATTGGCCCACGACCCCGACGGGACCCGGGAGCTGATCGCCGAGGCCCAAAAGGAGTCCAAGGAGGTCATGACCGAGTTGCGGCAGGTGGCGCGCGGACTGCACCCGAGGGTCCTGACCGACCACGGGCTCGGGGCGGCGCTGCCGGTCGCGGCCGAACGCGCCGCGGTCCCGGTCCAGGTGGACGTGGATCTGGACGGGCGTCCCTCGCCGCGCGCCGAGGGCGTGGCCTACTACGTGGTCTGCGAGGCCCTGACCAACATCGTCAAGCACGCGGGGGCCGAGCAGGTCACCGTGGCCGTCGAACGGGTACCGCACCCGGGGCGTTCGGGTGACCGGCTGCGCCTCTCCGTCACCGATGACGGGGTCGGCGGGGCCGATCCGGAGGCGGGCACCGGGCTCTACGGGCTGTGGGACCGGGTGGACGCCGTCGACGGGGTGCTGACCGTACACAGCCCGGACGGTGCGGGCACCGTCCTGACCGCAGACATCCCTTGGGAGGCATGACCGTGAGCGTGGACAGCACAGACGGCAAGCGGCCGGATCCGCGCGTGATCATCGCTGAGGACTCCGTACTGCTGCGCAGCGGTATGGCCCGGCTGCTGGAGGACTCGGGGGTGGAGATCGTCGCGGCGGTGGGGGACGCCGACGCGTTGATCGCGGCTGTGGGCGAACACCCGGACGTTGACCTGTGCCTGGTCGACATCAGGATGCCGCCCACCTACTCCGAGGAGGGGATCCAGGCGGCGGTGAAGATCCGGGAGACACATCCCGAGGTGGCGGTCCTGCTGTTGTCCCAGCACGTGGTCAGCCGCTATGCCGCGGACCTGCTCGGCGGAGGAGCTTCGAAGGTGGGCTACCTGCTCAAGGACCGGGTGGCCGACATCGAGGACTTCCTGGCGGTGTTGCGCCGGGTGGCCGACGGCGGGGCGGCGATCGACCCCGAAGTGGTCTCGCAGCTCCTGAGCAGGCACCGGGACCGCGCCTTGGAGAGCCTCAGCCCGCGGGAGACCGAGGTTCTGGAGGTGATGGCCCAAGGGGTGAACAACGCGGGTATCGCCGACCGGCTCGTCATCACTGAGCGGGCGGTGGAGAAGCACATCCGGTCGATCTTCACCAAGCTCGACCTCGGTCAGCACGACCACGACCACCGCAGGGTCCAGGCGGTGCTGCGCTACCTGCGCGGCTCCGCCAAGGACTGACACAGCACCGAATCAGAAGGAGGGCCCCGCCTTCCAAGAAAGGAAGAATCATGACTTTCCAGGCACGAGGCCTGTACGCCTCATCGAGCAAGGAGCCGCGCCGTTTCCGCCTGGGCCCCTGGATGTTCCTGGGCGGCGTTCTCGTGCTGATCCTGGTGGTGGTGACGGCCGTATCCGTCCTGGGCAACGTCTCGGTCAGCCAGTCGGCCCAGGAGGACAGCTTCGAGGGCGCGGACTCGTTCGAGCTGGCCAACCTGACCGGCGGTGAGGTCACACTGCGGGGAGGTGAGGGGGACGACGTCCTCCTGGAGCGCGATCTCCGGGGCAGCCCGCTGTCGGAACCGGACGAGGACATCACCGAACGGGAGGGGAGCCTGGGCGTCGAGGCTCAGTGCGGTGGCATCTCGCTCTTCCACTCGTGTTCGGTGGACTACGACGTGACCGTCCCCCAGGGGACCCAGGTGAAGCTGGAGACGATCAGCGGGGAGATCACCGTGGACAACCTCGAGGGTGGCCTGGAGGTGGAGGCCACCAGCGGTGACGTCGAGGTCGCTGAGGTGACCGGGGACGTGGAGGTGTCCACGGTCTCGGGCGGGATCGAACTGGCCGACGTGACGGGCTCGGCCGTGCTCGGCGCCACCAGTGGAACGATCGGGGCCAGTGGTGAGGGCGACCTCTTGGAGGCCTCGACCACCTCGGGCACGATCGACCTGACCGACTTCGCGGCCGAAGAGGTGCGGACCTCGACCACCAGCGGTGACGCCACCATTGGCAGCGGGTTCAGCACCCTGGAGGCGGACACCACCTCCGGGAGCATCGAGATCGACACCGACACTTCCTTCGACCTGATGGCGGTGGAGACCACCAGCGGCAGCGTCAATGCCCGCGTTCCCGACGAGGCCTACGACATCAGCGGCGACTCGACCTCGGGCTCACGCGACTTCGGCGTGGACACCTCCGCCGACGCCGACAGCCGGATCGAGGCCAACACCACCAGCGGATCGGTGCGGATCGACAGCCGCTGACCTGACCCGCTGAGGCCACCGGGCCAGGGGCCCAGCGGTCTTGGGGTTCAGGCTTGAGGAGGTTCAGGGGCGCTCGAAGCGCAGCGCCGCCCAGTCCGAGTCGATCCGGACCTGGGCGGTGCTGTGCCATCCGGCGTCGGTGAGGGTGTCCCAGCCCTTGTCCGCGGCCAGGTCCGTGATGATGGTGCCGCCGCGCTGGGGGAAGCACACCCACAACCTGGTCTTGGCGCTCATGAGTCCCAGGACACGCGGCCCCTCCCGGTCGACGGTGCCCCGGTCCAGGGCGAACAAGTGCACGTCGTCGTAGTCGGCGCCCTCGATCGGCCCGAGGTCGATGTGGATGTCGAGCGGGGGGTCCAACAACCGCAGGTAGCGTTCGGGGGCGTTCAGGACGAGCAGCCGGTCCCCGGGTTCGACCCCCAACCTCCGGGCGAGTGTCTCCGACATTCCTCCTCCGTTCACGTATGTGGCCTCTTCGGCCACCGTACGGTTCCAACGCGCGCAAACCGAGGACCTTCCGCGTCTCGACCCCGACATGACCGTGTTTTTAGGATGCGGTTATGACACAACACAACGGCGGGCCGCGCTGGGGCGTGCTCGGGACCGGCGGTATCGCGCACTCCTTTGCCGAGGGCCTTCGGGCTGTACCCTCCGCCAGGATCACGGCGGTGGGCTCACGTACCCGGGACCGGGCCGAGGATTTCGGTTCGGCCTGGGGGATTCCCCGTAGGCACGGCAGCTACGCGGAGCTGGCGGCCGACCCCGACGTGGACGTCGTGTACGTGGCGACCCCGCACCCTTGGCACCACCCGAACACGCTCCTGATGCTCAACGCGGGTAAACACGTTCTGGTTGAGAAGCCTATGGCGATGAACGCCCTGCAGGTGTCGGAGATGGTGGCGGCCGCCCGCGCCAACGACCGCTTCCTGATGGAGGCGATGTGGACGCGCTACCTGCCCGCCTACCGGCTGGCCCGTGACCTGGTCGCCGAGGGCGCGATCGGGGAGCTGAGTTCGGTGTCGGCCGAGTTCGGCATCAACATCCCCTACGACCCCGACCACCGTCTGTTCAACGCCGATCTCGGCGGCGGTGCTCTGCTGGACCTGGGTGTGTACCCGTTGGCGCTGGCCTCTCACTACCTGGGGGAGCTGACCGTGGTGGGTGCGACCCGGCAGCTGTCCCCGGACCGGATGGTGGACACGGGCACAACGGTGCTTGCACGCGGGGAGAACGGCGTGACCGCCACCCTGAACTGCGCCTCTCGCTCGTCGCTGTCCAACTGGGCCGTGCTGGCGGGCTCGGCGGGCAGGATCGAGATCGAGAGCTTCTGGACCACCACCGGCTTCGTCCTGCACCGGGACGGCGCTGAGCCGGAGCGGTTCGACCGGCCCTTCCGGGCCAACGGCTACGAGTACGAGGCCGAGGAGGTAGCCCGGTGCCTGGCCGCCGGTGACCGGGAGAGCCCGGACATGACCTGGGCGGAGAGCCTGCGGCTGGCCGGGGTCATGGACCAGGTGCGGGACATGGGGGGCCTGGTCTACAGCAGGCCCACGGTCAAGGCCGTCCCTCTAGGGTGAGGCCGACCGCTTCGGTGGCGGATCCGTCCGCGGTGAGGTCCTTGGCGACCGGCGCCGGGGCGGTCCGCCCGCCAGCAGCGGGCGCGCGGTGTGCGCGGGAGGTCAGAATCCGGCCCAGGGTGGCACGGGCCAAGGGGAGCACGCCCATGCGCGCGACGACCAGCATGGCGTCTTTGGGACCCACATCGCGGGCGAAGCGGGCGTCCAGAGCGGTGTCACCGCTGCACGGGTCCACCCCGTAGATGTCTCCGTCGAACATGCGGTAGGCGTCGCGCACGAGCAGGGTTTCGGGGTCCAGCCGCGGGCCGTCGCCGAGCCATCCGGCGGCGTCGGTGGCGATGCGTCGCACCAGGTGCGGAACGGGTCGGTCCTGGCGGGGGAAGACGCGCGCGGGGCCCAACCCTTTGCGCCATCCGGCGTAGACGGCGGGGTGGCGGGTGCGCAGCACCACGTAGGTGTTGGCCAGGGGGTGGGCCAGGACCTCACGGCTGAGGAAGTGGGTCATCAGGGCGGCGGAGAGGCCGGCGCGCCGGTGGGACGGGACCACACCGGCGGCGTCCAGGTACAGGGCCCGGCGCGAGGCGAAGCGGCGCCGGTGGTAACCGCCCCAGGCGACGGGTTGCCCGTCGCGATCCAGTACCAGGGCGAGCGAGGAGACCTGGTCGAAGAAGCCGGAGGCCACGCGGGTGCGCCAGTATGCGGAGTGGTCGGCGCCGAAGGCCCGGGCCGCCAGGTCGCGTAGGACGGTGTGCAGCCGCTCCCGGCATTCGGGTGCCAGTTCCGACGGTGCGTCCCACCGGGCGATCCGGTAACCGGTCCGTAGCGGGCGCAGGACTGGGGGAGCACTGAGGCCGCGCAGTTCCGGGCCGGGGAGTCGGGTCTGGTCGGGCATGCGGAAGCCCCACTTCCATCACTCTACGAAAATAAATGACTCCCCAACGTAGCTTCTTTGGTGGCTTCCCGTGCCGACTTCGCCCAACCGGGGGTTTCCGGGGCTATCGGGACAGCGTTCCCTCGGCCTTCTCGGGGTCCGAGTAGGAACGGAACGGTGAGTCCCGGTAACTGTCACATCTGTTGACACCTCGCAGGCCATCATGTCGAGCGTCCTACTTCTGGAAATCGGTATTCCCGGAAGTAGACTGACCAGGTGACTTCTGGAAACACACCCCCTGTCGGGGAACAGCCCTCGTTTTCCACTTCTGGAAACACACGCGCTGGCCGACCGCGCCGAACCCTCGACCTCCCCGACGACCTGGCGGACGAGCACCAGGGGTTCGTCGCCAAGCTGGCCGCCTCCACCGACCTGGGAGAGGCGACCCGCGACAAGTACCGGCGCAACTCCGCCCACTTCCTGGACTGGCTTGCCCAGGCCCGCCAGGCCGGTGCCCTGGACGGAGACCCCCTCACCGACCCGGACGCGCGGGACTGGGCGGTGCGCGACTACCGCCGCACGCTGAAGAACACCCGCACCGCCCGGGGCACCCACCTGGCGGCGGCCACCATCAACAACCGGCTCGCCACCATCGACGCCTTCTTCGCCCTGCGCGGTTCCGGACGCCCGGCAGTGGTGCGCGAACACCTGCCCCGCCCCACCGCCCCACCGCCCCGTGGGCCCTGGACGCCCGCGCCAAGCTGCGGTTCCTGCGCACCGTGGCCCGCGACGCCTCACCCCGGGACCGGGCCATCTGCCACCTGGCCTACTACGCGGGCCTGCGCATCGCCGAGATCGTCGCCCTGGACGTGGCCGACCTGCGTCTGTCCGCGCGTCGGGGCAGTGTGCGGGTGCGCGGCAAGGGCAGGTTCGGCGGCAAGGACCGCGCCGTCCCGTTGCACGCAGAGGCGCGCTCCTCTCTGGAGCGCCTCCTGGACGACCTCGGCCGACCCGCCGCCGGGCCGCTCATCCGCAACCGCGACGGCCAGGCGCTGTCTACGCGGGCCGCGAACACGGTGGTGTGTGAGCTCGGTGCGATGGCCGGGATCGGACCGGCTGACGACGGCGAGGCGTTCGGCCCGCACGTGTTGCGTCACACCTTCGGTACGGATCTGGTGCGCGGTGGCGGCGACCTGTCCAAGGAGCCGGTGGACCTGGTGACGGTCGCCGAGCTGATGGGCCATAGCGACATCAACACCACCCGGCGTTACGCCCTGCCCACCGAAGCCGACAAGGCCGCCGCTCTGGATGCGCTCACCGTCGACCGGTGAGAGCACGGCGCACCGCACGATACCCCGTGCGCGTTCTAGGACAGCAGGAGGGTACCGACGACCACCAGGGTCGCGACGCTGATGGTGGGGATGACGGTCAGCGCGATACGGCCGACGCGCTCCTCCTCTGGTGTGGGCTCCTGATCGCTGGGGGCGCAGCAGCCGCTCACCGGGATCCCTTCGTGGTGCCGTGGTCGGTGAGACGGCCGATTCCGGGCAGGAAACGGCCGACGCGCGCGGCATAACCGGTGTAGGTGGTGCCGTGGGTGCGCAGAAGGTAGGGCTCCTCGATGGCGCGGACCTGCACCTGCACGGCGGCGGTGAAGACCGCCAGGGCCACCATCGACAGCACCGAGGACACGGCGAGCACCTGCCCGGCCAGCAGCACGCCCATGCCGGTGAAGACCGGGTTGCGCACGAGCGCGAAGACGCCGCGGGTGACCAGCTCGGTGCGCTCGTCCTCGTCCACGCCGATGCGCCAGGAGGCCCCCATCGCGGCCTGGGAGACGAGCACCAAGACCAGGCCGAACAGCATCAGGACCAACCCGGAGACTCCCACACTCGGCGGCGGGGCGGCCGTGGCCAGGTCGAACATCCCGGTCGCCGGTGCGGCCAGCCCTAGGACGAGCGCGCCGACGAAGAGCACACTTCCCCACCAGGGGGCGGTGAAGGCGGTGGTGTCCGGGCGGCGGAACCCGGTGTCACCGGTGCGCCGCCACGCGGCCAGGGCGCGCACACCGAAGGCCAGGGCCAGGCCAAGTAGGTAGAGGGTGAGAGCGGCCAGTGCCACGGGGGTCTCCGTTCAGGTGGGGTGGATGGGGTTCAGGTGCGGGTGGCGACGCCCAGGAGGTAGTCGCCGCCGATGCGGGTGCGCCAGTTCTCGCCGATGTGCAGGCCGTGGCGGGGCAGTTCGGCGAGGAACTCGCCCGCGCTGAACCGGTCGGCGCTGGGGTGGTCGAACAGCACCTGGTAGGTGGGGCGGGCCAGGGCGGTGGCGGTGACCTCGTCGAAGAAGAACCGGCCGCCGGGTGTGAGGACGCGGGCGACCTCGGCCAGGGCATCGCGCCAGTTGGGGATGTGGTGGATGATCGCGAAGTCGAACACCGCGTCGTAGGAGGCGTCCTTCCCGCCGCCGATGGGCCCGAAAGCGCTGGCCAGATCGGTGGCCGACCCTCGGGCCAGGTAGACGCGCTCGCCGTGGCGCTGAAGGCGGCGCCGTGCTCTGGCGAGCATCTTGGGGTCCAGGTCCACGGCGTCCACGGACGCGGCACCGAAGGTGTCCAGGATGAGCCCGGTGCCGTAGCCGGGCCCGCAGCCCAGTTCGGCGACGCGGGCCCCGGGGGTGCGTCCGCCCAGTTTGATGAGCAGGTTGGCCTCGTAGCGCTGGAGCAGTCGCCGGGGGCCGGAGTCGATCAGCGCCGACTCCACGCGGTTCATGAGCATGCCCACACCTTCCATAATCGCCGAAATGGGATATGATCGTTTCATGACGATGAATAGCACGGATGAGTGTCCGTCCACAACGAGTACGACCCTGAGCGCGGCCGAAGCCCTCTTCCACAGCCTCTCCGACGGCACACGGTTGGCCATCGTGCGCCGCCTGGCCCAAGGCGAGGCGCGGGTCGCCGACCTGGTGGCCCAACTGGGGCTGGCGCAGTCCACGGTCTCCAAGCACGTGGCGTGCCTGCGCGACTGCAACCTGGTCGACGGGCGCGCCGAGGGGCGGCAGGTGTTCTACTCCCTGACCCGCCCCGAACTACTGGACCTGCTGGCCTCGGCCGAGGTCCTGCTGGCCGCGACCGGCCGAGCGGTCGTGCTGTGCCCCACCTACGGAACCGACAACCAGACCACGACGATGACGGGGGTGCGCGGTGAGTGACGCCTGCGCATGCGACGGCGAAGAGTCCCGCACCGGCGAAGAAGCCGAAGAGCACGAGCCCGAGACGCTGTGGCAGGTGAGCGAGATCCGCTTCGCCGCCGTGGCCGCCCTGCTCCTGGGCGCCGGGTACGCCTCGGGCTGGGCCGGCGCCCCCGACCTGGTGGGACTGGTGCTCAAGACCGTTGCGCTTGCGGTGGCCGCCTGGACGTTCGTTCCCGGCACCGTGCGCCGCCTGGCCCAGGGCAAGATCGGCGTGGGCACCCTGATGACCATCGCCGCCATCGGCGCCGTGCTCCTGGGCGAGGTGGGCGAGGCCGCGATGCTGGCCGTGCTCTACACCATCGCCGAAGGCCTGGAGGAGTACTCCGTGGCCCGCACCCGGCGCGGCCTGCGCGCCCTGCTGGACCTGGTCCCCGACCAGGCCCGGGTGCTGCGCGACGGCGTGGAGCATACCGTGGACCCGGCCGACCTGGCCGTGGGCGACACCCTGGTGGTGCGCCCCGGGGAGCGCGTGGCCACCGACGGTGTCATCGCCTCCGGGCACACCAGCCTGGACACCTCCGCCATCACCGGCGAATCCGTCCCCGTCGAAGCGGCCCCCGGGGACGAGGTGTTCGCCGGTTCCATCAACGGCACCGGCGTGCTGGAGGTCACCGTGACCACCACCGCGGCCGACAACTCCCTGGCCCGCATCGTGTCCATCGTGGAGGCCGAGCAGTCCCGCAAGGGCGCCGGACAGCGCCTGGCGGACAAGATCGCCAAACCGCTGGTGCCCGGGGTGATGATCGCCGCCGTGCTCATCGCCGCCCTGGGGTCGCTGTTCGGTGACCCGCTGACCTGGATCGAACGGTCCCTGGTCGTGCTGGTGGCGGCCTCGCCGTGCGCACTGGCCATCTCCGTGCCCGTCACCGTCGTGGCCGCGATCGGTGCCGCCTCCAAGCACGGCACCCTGGTCAAGGGCGGAGCCGCCCTCGAAGCGATGGGGCGGGTCAGGACCGTTGCTTTGGACAAGACCGGTACCCTGACCCGCAACCGCCCCGCCGTCATCGAGACCGCTCCCGCCCCCGACCACACCACCGAGCAGGTGCTGGCGGTGGCCGCCGCGCTGGAGGAGCGCAGCGAACACCCCCTGGCCCGCGCCATCTTGGCCGCCGCCCCCGTACCGGAGCGCGCTGAGGGCGTGGAGGCCATCACCGGTGCCGGGCTCACCGGCACCCTGGGCGGGCGCACCGTGCGGCTGGGCCGCCCGGGCTGGATCGAGGTCGGCCCCCTGGCCCGGGACGTGGAGCGGATGCAGCACGCCGGGGCCACCGCCGTCCTGGTCGAGGACTCCGGCACCGTGATCGGCGCCATCGCGGTGCGCGACGAGTTGCGCCCCGAAGCAGGTGAGGTCGTGTCCTCCCTGCGCGGTGCAGGCTACCGGGTGGTGATGCTCACCGGCGACAACCCGGCCACCGCCGCCGCCCTGGCCGCCCAGGCCGGTATCGACCCCGGCGACGTGCACGCCGACCTGCGCCCCGAGGACAAGTCCCGCCTCGTGGGCGAGCTCCGCACGCATGGTCCCGTGGCGATGGTGGGCGACGGGGTCAACGACGCACCCGCCCTGGCCACCGCCGACCTGGGCATCGCCATGGGGGCGATGGGCACCGACGTGGCCATCGAGACGGCCGACGTCGCCTTGATGGGCGAGGACCTGCGCCACCTGCCCCAGGTCCTGGCGCACGCCCGCCGCTCCCGAGCGATCATGTGGCAGAGCGTGGGACTGTCGCTGGCCATCATCACCGGCCTGATGCCCCTGGCGCTGTTCGGCGTCCTGGGTCTGGCCGCGGTCGTGCTGGTACACGAGGTGGCCGAGGTCGTGGTCATCGGCAACGGCATCCGCGCCGGACGCACCCGCAAGCTGGGGCTGGCCCCCGGCGCCATCGCCGCACCGCGCGAGCGCGCGGAGGCCCAGGCGTGAGGCCGACGACACCGGCCGCGGCCGGCACGCTCCCCCGGTGGGGCGTGCTGGCCGCCGCGTCCGCGCTCACCGCCACCGACCTGGCCCTGAAGGCCTTGGCCGAACAGAGGCTGACCGGCGAATCCGGCCCGCACCTCCTGGGACTGCTGGAGTTGCGCCTGGCCTACAATCCCGGCGTCGCCTTCAGCCTGGGGGCGACCCTGCCCGCCTGGATCATCGTGGCCCTCACCGGACTCATCACCGCCGCCGTGGCCGCCTACACCTGGCGCACCGCTTCCACCGCCCCGTTCCTGGGCCGCATCGGCCTGGCCGGGGTGTTGGGCGGGGCGCTGGCCAACCTCATCGACCGCGGACTGGACGGCGTGGTCACCGACTACCTGCACACCGGTTGGTGGCCCACCTTCAACCTCGCCGACACCTTCATCGTCGTCGGCGCGGTGCTCATCGTGCTCACCGCCGCCCGCCACGGCGCGCCGGAACCGTCCGGCAAGGACCCCGCCCCGTGGACCTGATCATCATCGCCCAGGCCGTCGGCCTGTTCACCGTCACCAACATCGACGACATCGTGGTGCTCGCGCTGTTCTTTGCCCAAGGCGCCGGGCAGCGCGGGACCACCGCGAAGATCGTAGCCGGGCAGTACCTGGGCTTCACAGCGATCCTGGCCGCCACGCTGGCCGCCACCTTCGGCGCGGGTTTCCTGCCCGAGGCGGTGCGCGCCTACTTCGGGCTGCTCCCCCTGTTTCTGGGCCTGCGAGCGGCCTGGAAGCTGTGGCGCGGCGATGACGACGATGACGCCCCCGGTAGCAACAACGGTCCGGCCCTGCTCACCGTCGCCACCGTCACCTTCGCCAACGGCGGCGACAACATCGGCGTCTACGTCCCCGTCTTCATCACCGCCGACCACACCGGCCTCGCCGTCTACACGGCGGTCTTCCTGCTCCTGGTCGGTGTGCTGTGCGCGGTCGGCAGGTTCCTGGCCACCCGCGCCCCCATCGCCCGCGCGCTCAGCCGCTGGGGCCACGTTCTGCTCCCCGCTGTCCTCATCGTCCTCGGCATCGTCATCCTCATCGAAGGCGGCGCCTTTGCACTGTAGGACCAGCCCACCGGGTTCCTCGCCGGTATCTGGGCGATCGCGCCGAATCGACCACCCGATGGGCTTGCCCCTGGGACGATCCCCGTGCCACCTCCGCCCACCGCCCCAGGGCAGTGGCCCCCTCCACGGAAAGCACCCCCTCATGCCGGTCAACTTCCTCACCACCGCCCAGCGCGAGCGCTACGGCCGCTTCAACACCGTTCCCGATGAGTCCCAACTGGGCGCCTTCTTCCACCTGGATGCCGACGCGCGCCGCCTAGCGATGAGCGCCTACGGTCCGCGCAACCAGCTCGGTCTGGCCCTGCAACTGACCACCGTGCGCTTTTTGGGCACGTTCCTGGACGACCCCACCCAGGTGCCCGCCGCCGTCGTCGACTTTGTCGCCGAACAACTCGGCCTGGCCGCCGACGACCTCAAGGGGTACGGGGAGAAGAAGGGCCGCTGGGACCACCAGAAGCTGATCCGCGAACGCTACGGCTACACCCTCTTCGACCCGCATCAGTGGCTGTCGCTGGGCATCTGGGCCTACCGGCGCTCCTGGTCGGGCAACGAGCGCCCCAGCGTGCTGTTCGACCTGGCCACCAACCGCCTGGTCGAGGCCAAGATCCTGCTGCCCGGCGTGAGCACCCTGGAACGGCTCATCGCTGGGGTGCGCGAGCGCGTGGCCCTGCGCCAGTTCAAGCTCCTGTCCGCCGCCCCCACCCCTGAACAGCGCACAACCCTTCAGGCCCTGGTCAACGTGGCCGAAGGCGGGCGCGTCTCCCAGCTGGACCGCTACCGAAAAAGCCCCACCGACATCAGCGGCAAGGGCGTCGTCAAAGCCCTGGACCGCTACGCCGCCATCCGCTCCCTGGGCGCCTCCGCCTGGGACCTGTCCTCGGTTCCCCCGGGACGGATCGTGGCCCTGGCGCGCTTCGCCAAGGCCGCCCGCGCCCAAGCTGTCGCCCAGCTCGCCAACGACCGCAAGATGGCGACCCTGGTCGCCTTCGCCGCCACCCTGGAACCCACCGCAGCCGACGAGGCCGTGGAGGTGTTCGACCTGCTCATCGGCGATCTGATCCGTACCGCCGCCCACCGCGCCAACCGGGCCCGTATGCGCTCCATCAAGGACCTGGACGCCGCCGCCCTGGTGCTGCGCGAGGCCTGGCTCAAGGTCGTCGACTCCTTCCACGACCCCGACAGCGACGTGCGAGCGATCGTGGCCTGCATGGACACCGCACGCGTGGACAACGCCGCCACCACCGTCGGCGACCTGGCCCGCGAGCCCGACGAGGACGCCCAAGCCGAACTGATGGAGCGCGCCGCCACCATCCGCCGCTTCCTGCCCAAGCTGCTGCGCACCCTGGACTTCGCCTGCGGCGAGAGCCCCGCCGGCGCCGACGTGATCGACGCCCTGGACTTCGTACGGACCCTGCCCCAACGCCGCACCCGCGTCGACCCAAAGATCGTGCCCACCACCTTCCTCACCCCCGCCTGGCGGCGCCGCGTCTTCCCCACCACCGGGCCCAACGCCGGTGAGTTCGACCCCGACGCCTACACCGTCGCCGCCGCCGAACGGCTGCGCGAGTCGCTGCGCCGCCACGAGGTGTTCGTGCCCGGCCTGGGCAAGTGGGGCGACCCCACCGCCGGGCTTCTGGCCGGACCCGCGTGGGAGGGCGCCCGGGACGGCCTGTGCCGCGACCTGGGCCTGTCACCCGCACCCGGGGTGGACCTTCACCGGTGGGCCGATCGGCTGGACGGCGCCTACCGCCAGCTCGCCGACGGCCTTGCGGCCAACCCCTCGGTGCGCATCGAGCAGCGCGAGGGCCGCGACCACCTCGTACTGTCCGCCCTGGATGCCCTGGACGAGCCCGCCTCACTGACCGCGCTGCGCGCCGATGTGGCCGCCCGCGTCCCCGTCGTGGACTTCCCCGAAGTGCTGCTGGAGGTCCACTCCTGGACCGGGTGCCTGGACCGGTTCACCCACGTGGGCGGCCAGACACCCTCCCGCAAAGAGGACATGATCACCTCCATCGCCGCCGTGCTGTGCGCCCAGGCCATGAACGTCGGCATGCGCCCGATGGTCTCCGAGGCCAGCCAGGCCCTGTCCCTGGACCGGCTGTTCTGGACCGAGCAGAACTACATCCGCGAGGCCACCCTCACCCCGGCCAACGCCGACCTGGTCGACTACCACTCACGTTTGGACATCGTGGCCGCCTGGGGCGGCGGCGAGCTGGCCTCCGCCGACGGGCTGCGCTTCATCGTCCCGGTCAAGACCATCAACGCCGGACCCAACACCAAGTACTTCGGCAAGGGCAAAGGTGCCCGCGGGGTGACCTACTACAACTTCACCTGCGACCAGTTCACCGGCTTCCACGGCATCGTCATCCCCGGCACCCCCAAGGACTGGTACTACATCCTCGAAGGGCTGCTGGAGCAGGAGACCTCGCTGCGCCCCACCGAGATCACCTCCGACACCGCCGGGGCCTCCGAGATCGCCTTCGGTATCTTCCGTCTCATGGGCTGGCAGTTCTCCCCCCGCCTGGCCGACGCCGGATCGGCGACGCTGTACCGCACCGACCCCGCGGCCGACTACGGCCCGCTCAACAACCTCACCCGCACCCGGATCAACACCGGCCTGATCACCGACTCCTGGGACGAGATGCTGAGAGTGGCCGCCTCCCTGCGCTCGGGGGCGGTCAAAGCCAGCGAACTGTTCCGCTACCTGGCCGGAGGCGGCACCCCCACCCCGATCGGCCGGGCCCTGATGGAACTGGGACGCCTGGACCGATCGATCTACCTGGCCTCCTACTTCGACGACGAACTCCTCAGACGCCGGGTCAACACCCAACTCAACCGCCAAGAATCCCGCCACACCCTGGCCCGCAAGATCTTCCACGGCCACAAGGGCGAGCTACGCCAGCGCTACCGCGAGGGCATGGAGGATCAGCTCGGCGCGCTCGGCTTCATGGTCAACGTCGTCATCTTGTGGAACACCGTCTACATCGGCCGCGCCATCGCCCAGATCCGCGCCGAGGGCACCCGCGTGCACGCCGCTGACATCGCCCGCCTCAGCCCCCTGGGCAGCGAGCACCTGAACTTGTTGGGCCGCTACAACTTCAACCTCGCGCCCGAGATCGGTGCCGGGCGGCTGCGCCCCCTGCGCGCACCCCGCCCCGGCCAGTAGGGGGGGCGGACAAGATAAGCCAGAAAGGGGCAACGGCCTGGCCAGCGACCTCACCCTCCGCTGAGACGTGACGTTCTGCGCCCTTTCGGTTGCGATTTGGTGAAGCGTCGGAGGTGTCCTCTTCGACCGCACTACCGTGTTCGACGTTCGATGACCCCCTGGCCGGAAGAGGACTACCGGTGACCTCGATCGAGCGCACGGCCTACCCGCAGTTCAAGAGGTTGACCTCTGCGCGGATGCTGCACGTGTCCTTCACTCCCAACGCCGACGAGATCGGGTGGGCGCGCGAGCGCACCAGCGCCCCCGAGGCGCTGTTCGCCGTGGTGCTCGCGCTGAAGTGCTACCAGAAGATGGCGCGTTTCCCCCGCTCGGGGTGTCGGTAAGGAGCGTGTCACCAAGTGCCAACTAACCCGCGAGTAACTTACGGGTTCGCCGGACAACCCGCCCCAAGGCCCCCGAAGATCGGGGATAGCCGGGCGCACCGCCCGGCCAAGGACACGCGCGGGCAGGAGACGGTCGGGTGGCACGGGACCTGGACCTGGACGAACTCTTGGACAGCTTCACCCTCGGAGCCGACGAGCTCACACAGCTGCGGAACAAGAGCGGGGCGAGTCGGCTCGGGTTCGCGCTGACCCTGCGCTTCCTGCTCTGGCGCGGCCGGTTCCCGCGCGGCCGCGGCGAGGTGCCCGACAACGCTATCGTCCACGTGGCCGGGCAGGTCAAGGTCGAGCCTTCCGAGATCGCCTTCTACGACTGGCAGGGCCGTTCGGCCAAGCGGAACCGCACCGAGATCCGCGACTTCACCGGCTTTGGTGAGTGCTCGGTCGCCGACGCCGAGAAGGTTACGCTGTGGCTGGCCGAGAACGTGTGCGACCAGGAGCGCGACCCCGACCGGGTGCGTCAGCGCCTGCTGGAGCACTGCCGTGAGGAGCTGATCGAGCCGCCGGAGAAGACCCGCGTCGAGCGGATCGTGCGCTCGGCTCTGAGCCGGGCCGAGGAAGCGATGATGGCCCGCGCGGCGGGCGGGGTGCCCGCCGAGGTCGTGGAGCGGATGCTCACGCTGATCGGGCAGGCCAGCGACGACCCCGGCGAGGAACCGGCGCCCGGGGAGGGACCCGAGGTGTATGCGCAGATCAAGGACGCCCCGGGCAACGTCAGCCTCAAGACGCTGATCGCGGAGAAGACGAAGCTGGAAGCGGTGCGGGCCGTGGGTGTGCCGCACCGGGCCTTCGCGCGGATCCCGGCCACGATGGTGGCCGCGTGGCGGGACCGGGCCGCGGCTGAGGCGCCCTCGCACCTGCGCGGCCACCCGCCCCTGGTCAAGGTGTCTCTGCTGGGGGCGCTGCTGTTCTCGCGCGAGCGGGAGGTCACCGACACCCTGGTCGACCTGGTGATCGCTACGGTGCATCGGATCAATGCCCGCGCGGAGAAGGTCGTGACCGAGGAGTTCGTCCGCGACCTCAAGCGGGTCTCGGGCAAGGAGGACATCCTCTTCCGTATCGCCGAGGCCTCCGTGGGCTCGCCGGAGTCGCTGGTGCGCGAGGTGGTCTACCCGGCCGCCGGCGGTGAGCAGACCCTGCAGGATTTGCTGGCCGAGTTCCGGTCCAAGGGCACTAGCTACCGCCAGCACAAGCAGCGCGTGTTCAAGTCCTCCTACTCCAACCACTACCGCGCCGGGCTGCTCCAGTTGTTGGACGTGCTGGAGTTTTGCTCCTCCAACGACGTGCACCGCCCGCTGGTCAAGGCCCTGGAGCTGATCTGCCGCTACCGGGAGGTGTCCAACAACCGCCCCTACTACGACGCCGGTGAGCACATCCCCGTCGACGGGGTCGTCCCCTTCGAGCTGCGCGAGCTGCTGCACCGCACCGACAAACGCGGCCGGGTGCGGGTGCTGCGCACCGTGTACGAGTGCGGGGTCTTCCAGGTCCTGCGCGAGCAGCTGCGCTGCAAGGAGATCTGGGTGGTGGGCGCCGACCGGTGGCGCAACCCGGATGAGGATCTGCCGGCCGACTTCGCCGACAAGCGCGTCGAGAACTACCGCAAGCTCAACCAGCCGTTGGACTCGGGCGAGTTCATCGCTCGCCTGCGTGGCGACATGGTCAGCGAGCTGGCTCACCTTAACGACGCGCTGCCCCGCCTGGGGTGGGTGGAGGTCGCCGAGCGCAAGGCGGGGGCGATCAGCCTCTCTCCGTTGGAGGCGCGCGCTGAGCCGCGCAACCTGCGCAGGTTGAAGAAGGCGGTGCGCGCCCAGTGGGGTGTGGTCCCTTTGCTGGACATGCTCAAGGAGACCGCGTTGCGCACCGGGATGCTGGATGCCTTCACCGGGGTCGGCGCCCGCGAGGTGATCACGACCGAGGAGCTGTGGGAGCGCCTGATCCTGGTGATCTATGCCTACGGCACCAACACCGGGCTGCGTCGGGCGGCCGCGGGCGAGCACGCCTACTCCGAGGACGACCTGCGCTACATCCGGCGCCGCTACTTCACCGTCGAGGGGGCCCGGGGCGCTGCCCGTGCCATCGCCAACGCCACCTTCGCGATCCGCTCCGAAGCGCTCTGGGGGCAGGGCTCGACCGCGGTCGGGTCGGACTCCACGCACGTCAAGGCCTTCGACCAGAACCTGTTCACCGAGTGGCACTCGCGGTACGGGGGTCGGGGTGTGCTCATCTACTGGCACATCGAGGAGCGGTCGATGGCGGTGCACTCCCAGCTGCTGTCGTGCTCGGCCTCGGAGGTGCACGCCATGGTGGAGGGGGCGATGCGGCACGGCACCTCGATGAACGTGGAGGCCAACTACGTCGACTCCCACGGTCAGTCCGAGATCGGGTTCGGCATCACCCGTCTGCTGGGGTTCAAGTTGTTGCCGCGCATCAAGCAGATCAACCGCGTCAAGCTCTACCGGCCCGACCGCGGCGACCTTCAGACCTACCCGAACCTGCGCCCGGCGATGACCCGGCCGATCCGCTGGGACCTGATCGCCCAGCAGTACGACCAGATGATCAAGTACGCCACCGCGATCCGGCTGGGCACCGCCTCCACCGAGGCGATCCTGCGCCGCTTCACCCGCAACGCCTCCCACCCCACCTACGCGGCGATGCTGGAGGTGGGCCGGGCGGAGAAGACCGCGTTCTGCGCGCGCTACCTGCGCGACCGCGATTTGCAGTACGAGGTGGGCTCGGGGCTGAACGTGGTGGAGAACTCCCACGGCATCCACGGCGAGATCCTCTACGGCAAGACCGGCGAGTTGTCCTCCAACCGGCGCGAGGAGCAGGAGCTGACCATGCTCGCCCTGCACATCCTCCAGGCGTGCCTGGTGTACGTGAACACGCTGATGCTCCAACAGGTGCTGGCCGAACCCGAGTGGGAGAACGCGCTGACGGCCCAGGACCGGCGCGGGCTCACACCGCTGTTCTCCTCGAACATGAACCCCTACGGCGACATCCGTCTGAACATGGGCAACCGCTTGGCCTTGGGCGGCTGATCCACCTCATGTGAGGGCGGCTCAGCGGGCTGTGGGCGATGGGGCACCGGAGTGGTTCCCCCGGTCGCCGCAGGGTGGGCGGGCGCCGATACCTTCATGTTTGTGGGCTAGGGGGCCGGTTGGGCTTGCGGGCGTCGACGTTCGACCAGGACGGTGTCGCGCCAGGTGCCGTGGTGGGTGGTGCAGGGCCAGGCTGGCGCGGTTCTCGGGGAAGACCGAGGTCTGGGCGACCCCGGCGTAGACCGCGCGAGACGAGACCGGTGAAGCGGCGGCCCAGCGGTGCGCGGGGAGCCACCTGTCCTTCCGGTCCTCGACGGCGGGCGCCTCGGTCTCGAAGGTGGTGTGGCCGGTGGCGATGCCCTGGGCGTAGATACCGCGAACCGCTTCCAGGGCCGCGTCGGTCAGGGTGCGGGTGGTGACGCCGGCGAGCAGGTCGGTGGGGCAGCACGGACGTGCGTTCAACATGCCCATGACCGCGTCGGCGGCGTGGGGCAGGCTGGAGTCCCTGGACTACGCCGAACCCACCGATGCGCCGGGGGTCTACCGCGCCACCGCGCGCGGTGCGCGCGCCCACCTCACCGCGCGCGGTGCGCGCGCCCACCTCACCGGGTTCGGGGCGGCGCCTCGGACTCCAGCTCCCGGGTGATCTGGGCGACGGTCGCCTTGGCGGTGCGCGCCGCACCGATGAGGGTGGCCGAGGCGGGCCCGGTCCAGTCCCCGTAGCCCAGCAGGTGCAGGCGCGGTTCGGCCACCGACCGGGTCCCCTGCACCGCGACCCGCCCCTGTGCGCCTACTAGGCCCAAGGGGTGAAGGTGGTCGAGCACCGGGCGAAATCCCGTGCACCACAGAACGGCGTCGCACTCCAGTGCGGTGCCGTCGGCCCAGGCCACGCCGGTGCGGGTGAGGCGGTCGAACATAGGCTCGGCTTTGAGGGCTGCGCGCTCGCGTGCCCGGCGAACGCTCGGCACGACCACGATGTCGCCCAGGTCCGCCACGCCCGCAACGGGTGAGTGCTGTGCCCGGGTGGCGATGGCGAACAGGGCCCGCCCGTCGACGTCCTCGGGCAGGAACCGGGGCGGCCGGGAGGTGACCCAGGTGGTCGTTGTGACCTCGGAGAGTTCGGCGAGGATCTGCGCGGCGGAGTTGCCCCCGCCCACGACCACCACCCGCTGCCCGGCGAACCGTTCGGGGCCGCGGTAGTCCACCGTGTGGAGCTGCTGGCCCTCGAAGGCGTCCCGGCCCGGGACGTGCGGGATGTGGGGGGCGCTCCAGGTGCCGGTGGCGCTGATCACCCGCCGGGCCAGCCAGGTACCGGCGTCCGTGCGCAGCCGCAGCCGGTCCTCGGCCCGCTCGACCTGCCCCACCCGGACCGGGCGGTGGACGGGCAGGTGGTAGCGGTGTTCGTACTCGGCCAGGTACCAGGCCACATGAGAGGCCGAAGGGTACTCCTGCCCCTGCTCCTCGGGCATCCACCACCCCGGGAGCATGCTGTGCGCGGCCGGGGAGAACAGGCGCAGCGAGTCCCAGTACCGGGGCCACGCACCTCCCGGACGGTCGCCGGCGTCCAGGATGACGAATTCGGCCTTGGCGCGGCGCAGGAAGTACCCGGCGGCCAGGCCCGCCTGGCCGCCGCCGATGACGGCGACGTCGACCAGGTGGTGTTCGGTGGACATGTTCCTCCCCTTCTCGTCTTGCCAGGCGGTCCACAGCCGCGGGGAGCGCAGGACCGCGTCTTAGCGCTCTGCGCTCCCGAACGCGATCGTCTACCGGCGTGCGGGGGCGAAGCGCTTGCGCCAGGCCAGGGAGACGTAGACCAGGGCGATGAGCACGGGCACCTCGATCAGCGGTCCGACCACTCCGGCCAGGGCCTGGCCGGAGGTGACGCCGAACGTGGCGATCGCCACCGCGATGGCCAGCTCGAAGTTGTTGCCCGCCGCGGTGAAGGCCAGCGTGGTGGTGCGGTCGTAATTCATCCCGATCGCCTTGCCGAAGGCGAAGCTGCCGAACCACAGGATCACGAAGTAGGCCAGCAGCGGCACGGCGATGCGCACCACGTCCAGGGGCTGGCTGGTGATCCTCTCCCCTTGCAGGGCGAAGAGCAGGACGATGGTGAACAGCAGCCCGTACAGCGCCCAGGGGCCGATCCGGGGCAGGAACGCCGACTCGTAGCGCTCCCGGCCCATCCTGCGCTCGCCGAGCGTGCGGGTGAGGAACCCGGCCACGAGCGGGATGCCGAGGAAGATGACCACGTTGAGGGCGATCAGCCAGGGGGAGACGTCCAGTCCGCCGGTGTCCAGGCCCAGCCACCCGGGCAGCAGGTCCAGGTAGAACCAGCCCAGGACACCGAAGACCAGGACCTGGAAGACGGAGTTCAGGGCCACCAGGACGGCGGCGGCCTCGCGGTGCCCGCAGGCCAGGTCGTTCCAGATGATGACCATGGCGATGCAGCGGGCCAGGCCGACGATGATCAGGCCGGTGCGGTACTCGGGCAGGTCGGCCAGGAAGATCCACGCCAGGGCGAACATCACGGCCGGGCCGACGACCCAGTTGATGACCAGGGAGGACACCAGCAGCCGGGTGTCGCGGGTGACGGTGTCCAGGCGGTCGTAGCGGACCTTGGCCAGCACCGGGTACATCATGATCAGCAGGCCCAGGGCGATGGGCAGCGAGATCCCGCCGACCTCCATCGCCGCCAAGGCCTCGTTCAGGCCGGGGACCACCCGGCCCAGGCCCAGGCCCACGGCCATGGCGAGCAGGATCCACACCGCCAGGAACCGGTCCAGGACCGAGAGCCCCGCGACCACGGAGGTGCCCGCGACGGTCGTGTTGTCGGTCGGGGCCATCAGCAGGGCCTCCTGTTCTGGTCGGCGCCGGTGGAGCGGGCCGTGGCGGCCAGCCCGGACAGCCCCTCGGACAGGGTCTCCAGCGCCTCGGGGCGGAGCCGGTAGTAGGTGAACCGGCCGCAGGGCTCGGTCTCGACCACCCCGGCCTCGCGCAGGATCCGCAGATGGTTGGACAGGTTGGTCTGCCGCGCCCCGGTCTCCTCCATGAGGTGGTTCGTGCACAGGGTCTCGCGGGCCAGCAGCGTCACGATCCGCATCCGCAGCGGATCCGCCAACGCCCTGATCAGATCAGTATTCTCTGATATCAGCATGGCCTGATACTATCTCATCATTCGATGCTGATGCGACGCGTCAGTGGCCTCTTCTCTCACAGAGGAACCCCGACTATGACCACACCCGAGCCCCGACCGCTCCTGCACGAGCGCGTCGACATGGGCGCCGCCCGGCTGGCCGCACGCCACCAGGGGCGCTTTTCCACCGAGACCGTGCAGGCGCTCATCGTCGACTCCTACCAGCGCCTGGCCGCCACGGCCCGGGTCAGCGCCCACCTGAACGTGCTGGCCGAACGCCTGGCAGCCGAGCGCCTGGGCGCCCTGGCCGCCGTTCAGCAGGCGCCCGGTTCCCGCCCCGTGCGGGTGCTGTTCGTGTGCACCCAGAACTCGGGGCGCTCCCAGATCGCCGCCGCGCTGCTCGCCCACCGCGCCCCCGGTCAGGTCACGGTCTCCTCCGCGGGCACCGACCCCGTCGCGCAGGTGGAACCGGACCTGGCCCGGGTGTTGGGCGAGGTGGGGGCCGACCTGGGTCCCGCCTACCCCAAGCCGTTGACGGAGGAGGTCGTCCAGGCGGCCGACGTCGTCATCACCCTGGGCTGCGGCGACGCCTGCCCCGTCGTCCCGGGCCGCCGCTACCTGGACTGGCCCACACCCGACCCGCACGGCGCACCCCTCGCGGAGCTGCGCCGCATCCGCGACGCCATCGACACCCGCATCCACGACCTGGTGGATGACCTCGCTCTGACGTCCGCCACCGAGACGAAGTAGAGGCCACGACCATGACCGACTCCACCACACCGTCCGTGCTGTTCGTGTGCGTGCACAACGCCGGCCGCTCCCAGATGGCCGCGGCCTGGCTCACCCACCTGTCCCAGGGACGCGTCGAGGTGCGCTCGGCGGGGTCCGCACCCGCCGAGACCCTCAACCCCGCCGTGGTCCAGGCCATGGCCGAGGTCGGCATCGACATCACCAGTGAGCACCCCAAACTCCTGGCCATCGACGCCGTCGAAGCCTCCGACGTGTGCATCACCATGGGCTGCGGCGACACCTGCCCCATCTTCCCCGGCAAGCGCTACCTCGACTGGGAACTGCCCGACCCCGCCGGACAGGGCGTGGAAGCAGTGCGCCCCATCCGCGACGAGATCAAGAAGCGGATCGAGGAACTGCTCGCGGAGATCGCACCCGACTCCAAGCCCTGACACGGCACCCGGGACCCGGCGCCCCGGGTGCAGCCTCTGGCCGCACCCGGGACCCGGACCAGCGCGACGGCTCCAGAGCTCGAACACCGACGACAGGGGAACCATGCAGTGCTACGACTGCGCCCACGAAGGCAAACAGCGCACGGCAGTGGGCATCTGCCAAGTCTGCGGAGCGGCCCTGTGCGTCGACCACGCCCATGAGACCGCCCACGTCCTGAGCCGCCCCGCCAGCCCCGGGGCAGTGGAACGCGCAGAACCCGCACGCCGTCTGCTGTGCGAACGGTGCCGCCAGGCCCAGAACAGCTGAACGCGCAACGGACCCCTCTCACCGATCGCTGGTGAGGGTGTCCAGAGCACGGGCCTTGTCCGCCTCGCTGGGCAGGGTGTAGCGGCGGGTGGTGTTGAGGTCGGTGTGGCCCATCAGCTCGGCGACCAGGACCACGTCCACCGGCGCGGAGGCGAGGTCGCTGCGGCCGCGCACGAGGTCGGTGCCGAAGGTGTGGCGCAGCACGTGCGGCCCGAAGGCTTCGCCGTCGTCGGCGGGGCCGATCCCCGCCGCGGCGCCCAGGGCGGTGACCACCGCGTTGGCGGCGCGGGTGGACAGCGCCCCGCCGTCGCGGTTGCGGATCAGCGGGCCAGCGGTGGGTCGGCCGAGCCCGTCCAAGAGCTCCTCCAGGGTGGTCCGGGCCTGGGCGTGCAGGGGCACGGTGCGGTCCTTGCCGCCGAACCGCCCCTTGCCGCGCACCCGCACGCTGCCCCGGCGTGCGGACAGGCGGATGTCGGCCGTGTCCAGGGCGACGATCTCGGCGATGCGCAGGCCCGTGTAGTAGGCCAGGTGGCAGATGGACCGGTCCCGCGGGGTGGCGTCGCGGGCCACGGTGCGCAGGAACCGCAACAGCGCGCGCTGGTCCAGGGCGCGGGGGGCGCTGGGGCGTGCCAGGTGTTCGCGCACCACCGCGGGGCGGCCGGAGCCGCGCAGGGCGAAGAACGCGTCCACGGCGGCCAGGCGGTTGTTGATGGTGGCCGCGCCCAGGTGGGTGCCCCGGCCGGTGCGGGTGTTCTTCAGGTGCCGGCGCCAGTCACGCACCGCCCAGTCCCGCGCGGCCGCATCGGTGAGGGGGTCGCCGTCCAGGGCACCGGCCTCCCTTGTCTCGGCCAGCCAGGTCAGGAAGGAGGCGGTGCTGCGCCGGTACTTGTCCCGGGTGGCCGGACCCAGGTCGGTGGCGACAGCCAATCGTTCGGTGAAGGCGGTGAGTTCGTGCGCGAGGTCGCCGGGAAGGTCGGGGGTGTGGCGGGGCCGCCCGGTCCGTGTGTTTCCAGAAGTCGAATCGGAGGGCTGCTGCGGGCCAGGGGTCGTGTTTCCAGAAGTCACCCCCGCAGTCTACTTCCGGAAACGTCAGTTTCCAGAAGTACGACATCCGGCGCGGCCCCAGCTAAGTTACTCGCGGGTTAGTTGGCACCTGATGACACGCTCCTTACCGACACCCCAAGCTCGACCGCCAGCTCCGCGCGCTCGAAGCCGCGGGGTGCGTCAAGGTGTTCGCCGACGTCAAGTCTGGGAAGAACGCCCAGCGCCCGGAGCTGAAAGCGTGCCTGGCCTACCTGCGCCCCGGCGACACCCTCGTCGTCCCCGCCCTGGACCGGCTCGCCCGCTCCCTCCAGGACCTCATCACCCTCGTGGGCGACCTGCGCCGCGCCGGGATCGGCTTCCGCTCCCTGCACGAAGCCCTGGACACCACCACTCCCGGCGGGCGCCTGGTCTTCCACGTCTTCGCCGCCCTGGCCGAGTTCATCCGCGAACTCATCGTCGAGGGCACCCACGAAGGACTCGACGCCGCCCGCGCGGCCGGAAAACGCCTGGGACGGCCCCCGGCCATGACCCCGGAGCAGATCCGCCACGCCCGCGACCTGCTGAGCCGCCCCGACAACTCCGTGGCCTCCATCGCCCGCCTGCTCGGCGTCTCCCGGTCGACGCTGTACAAGCACGTGCCGGAGCTGTCCGGCGGACGCCGCACCGAACTTACCGGTGTTGGGGACCAGCGGTACAGCGGTTGGCGCTAAGCACTTGATCACGGCTGTCAGCTGCGGGTTTCGGCTTGCGAGAGACCTCGTCACGCGGCAGGGCGGAGGTCAGCGGCGGTGATCCTTGGCGCGGTCTTCGGTGCGTGTCGGTGAACAGCAGGCGTCGCGGCCGGAGCGGCGGCAACGGGCAAGAGTGGTGACCGCGACCACCACCAGGACGACGACGGTGGCGGTGGCGATCACCCATGGGTTACCGAGGAAGCCACCGATTCCGGTGAGGGCGCCAGCTGCGACGAGGGCGGGTCCGGCGCAGCAGACGATCATCAGGACGGCGGCGCCGATCCCGGCCGCCACCGTGCCGGTGCCGGAGGTTTCCTTGTCGCGGTGCGAGGGCCGGTCTGCGATGGGCATGCCGGGATCGCTCCCTTCGGTCAGTCCTGGTTTTCGGGGATGCGGGTGCAGCAGGTCAGGGCGGCGGCGTTGTCCGCGGCCAGCGAGCGGGCGAGCACGATCAGGTCGGCGACGCGCGGGTCGCCGACCGAGTAGCGCAGCTTCTTGCCGTCGCGGCGGGCGGTGACGTAACCGCAGTCGGTGAGGCAGGACAGGTGCACGGACACGCGCGGCTGGGAGATGCCTGCATAGGCGACGCAGTCGGCGGAGGTGCGCTCGCCGCGAAGGGTGTACTCCAGCAGCTTCAGGCGGGTGGGGTCCGACAGTGCGCGGAAGAACTTCGCCACCGTGTCCAGATGGGTGCACGGCACCTCCTCGGCGGCGTCGCGGACCGGGGAAACCAGGGCCGTGGTGCGGGTGGGCATAGGGCCTCCACAACTGGAATTATTCGCCTATCCGCATAGTATGGCCTCAAGAGCTATTCGGCAAAGCGCATAGAACGGTTCCGATCACACGGGGCCGCAGGCGAGGAGGTGCTGCGGTGAGCGCAGCGGACCACGGTTACGACCTGGCGGTCATCGGTTCCGGCGGCGGGGCGTTCGCCGCCGCGATCGCCGCGCGGCGCAAAGGGCATTCGGTGGTGATGGTCGAGCGGGCCACCACCGGCGGCACGTGCGTGAACACCGGGTGCGTGCCGTCCAAGGCGCTGCTGGCCGCCGCCGAGGCCCGCCGCAGCGCGCTGGAGGGACAGCGTTTCCCCGGCATCCGCACCGAGGCCGGGCCGGTGGCATTCGACGTGCTGATCGAGGGCAAGGACACGCTGGTCCAGGAGATGCGGGCACAGAAGTACACGGACCTGGCCGCCGAGTACGGCTGGGATATCCTGCCCGGCACCGCCCGTTTCACCGGCGACCGGGACAACCCCGCCCTGGACGTCGCGCCGGCCGACGGCGGCGGTAGCCGCCGCATCGAGGCCGCGCACTACCTGATCGCCACCGGCTCCGCCCCGTGGGCGCCGCCCGTCGACGGGCTTCAGGAGGCCGGTTACCTGACCTCCACCACCGCCATGGATCTCGACGCACTGCCCGAAAGCCTGCTGGTCCTGGGTGCCGGGTACGTCGGTCTGGAGCAGGCCCAGCTGTTCGCCCGCCTGGGCACCAAGGTCACCGTGGTGGCCCGTAGCCGACTGACCTCCGGTGAGGAACCCGAGATCTCGGCCGCATTGGAGGACGTCTTCGCGGACGAGGGCATCACCGTCCACACCCACACGCGTCTGACCGCGGTGCGCCGGAAGGCCGACGGGGCCGTGGCCACCGCGCGCACCGGTGACGGCCGCGAGCTTCAACTGCGGGCCGCCGAGCTGCTGGTGGCCACCGGACGTCGTCCGGTCACCGACGGCCTGGACCTGGACGCGGTCGGAGTCGAAACCGGTGAGCGCGGTGAAGTCGTCGTCGACGAGCAGCTGCGTACGGCCAACCCGCGGATCTGGGCGGCCGGGGATGTCACCGGGCACCCGCAGTTCGTCTACGTCGCCTCCGCCCACGGCGCCCTGATCGCCGACAACGCCTTCGACGGTGCCGGGCGCACGGTGGACTACCACCACCTGCCGCGGGTCACCTTCACGACCCCCGCGATCGCTTCCGCCGGCCTGACCGACGCCGAAGCCATCGCCCAGGGCTACACGTGCGACTGCCGCGTCCTGCCACTGGAGTACGTGCCGCGCGCGCTGGTCAACCGCGACACCCGGGGCCTGATCAAGCTCGTCGCCGACGCCGCCACCGGCCGCCTGCTCGGCGCGCACGTCCTGGCCGACGGCGCCGGCGACGTCATCGCCACCGCCGTCTACGCCCTGGCCAACGAGATGACCGTGCAGCAGATGGCCGACCTGTGGTGCCCATATCTGACCATGGCCGAGGGCCTGAAGCTGGCCGCCCAGACCTACACCCGCGACGTCACCAAGCTCTCTTGCTGCGCCTCCTGACCTCTTCCCCCTGAAAGGCACGACACTATGGACGTCGATCCCGGCCAGCTCGCCAACCGGCTCACCCGGGCCTTCAGCGCCGCGAGCAGCGCACAGACCCGCCCGTGGTTGTGGCGCGCCCTGCTGAAACTCCTCAGCCAGGGCCGGCCCGTCACCACCGGCGACCTCGCCGACGCCACCGGCCGGAGCGAAGAAGAGATCCGCGAGGCACTGACCACGCTGCCGGACACCGAATACGACCCGGTCGGCCGCATCGTCGGCAGTGGCATCACCCTCAGCCCTACCCCGCACCGCTTCACCGTCGACGGACGCCAGCTGTACACCTGGTGCGCCCTGGACACCCTGATGTTCCCCACCGTCCTGGGCCGCCCCGCCCAGGTCACCTCCCCTTGCCACACCACCGGCACCCCCGTCCGGCTCACCGTGGAGGACGACCGGATCAGGGACCTTGAGCCGGCCACCGCGGTCGTTTCCCTCGTCATCCCCGACGACATGACGTCCGTGCGCTCGGCGTTCTGCAACCTGGTTCACTTCTTCGCCTCCGCCGGGGCCGCCGCTCCGTGGCTGGCCCAGCACCCCCAGGCCACCGCCGTGCGCGTGGAGCAGGCCCTCGCCGTCGGCCGCCCGCTCACCACCACGTTCCAGGACCCGGACCAGGCCGGGTGCTGCCGCTGACCCCCGCTTGCCGGACAGCCCGAGGACGACCACAGGCTCACTCCTGACCGTCGTCGTCCTCGTCCAGTTCGACCGCTTCCGGGTCGCGCAGCGGCCGCAGACCGCCGCCCGCCGGGGTGGAGGCGGTGAAGCTGTAGCGGCCCAGGACGTTGAGGTTCTTGTGCTTCAGAGGGGACAGCCGTGCCACGTCCTCGTCCCGGATCTCGTGGCCCTCGGCCCGCAGCTGGGCGACCGCTGCGTCGATGTACCGCGTGGTCCAGAGCACCACGGCGTTGAGGACCAGGCCGAGCGAGCCGAGCTGGTCCTCCATCCCGTCGCGGTACGCCTGGTGAATGGTGCCCTTCTTGCCGTGGCAGATGTCGCGGGCGAGCTTGTGGCGGGACTCCTGGACGGTGAGCTGCTTGTACATCTGCCGCCGGTAGGTGTCGTCGACCGGGTCGACGACGGCGAGCAGGTGCAGGGTCTTGGCGATCCGCCCGTACTCGGCGAACGCCTGCCCCAGCGGGGTGGGGTGGGCCTCGCGGCCGAACATCCGCAGCAGGTCGTAGGCCCGAACCTGGTTGGTGACCAGCGAGCCGGCCACCCGCAGCATGTCCGGCCAGGCCGTGAGGACCTTCTTCACATTGACCTTGTTGCGGGCCAGCGCCTCCAGCGGCCCGTACCCGCCCGCCGCCTCGGCGCCGGGCATCTGGGCCTTCCAGAACCGCTGGTCCTCCAGGTCCTTGAAGCGCGGGGAGAAGCGGTAGCCGAGCATCTTGAAGATGCCGAAGACCATGTCGGAGAAGGCGTGCTGCCCACCGGCCACCGGCTGATGATCAGCATCTGACACCCCCTCCCCCGAAGAAGGAGAACCCCCGCGTGTTCCACGAGACCGTCGCCGTTGACCCCCGCCACCTCGCCGCCCTGCTGGATACCCTTGCCCGCACCGACCCCACCCCGCCACCGCTCCCGGCCGCCCTCCAGGAACTGGCGGACGCCCTGCACGGCCAAGCCCCCGACGCGACCACCTGGCTCGTCCCGGCCGAGGCGCTGTGGACGGCCCTGTACTACGCCAACGCCTTGGACGTGTTCGGCCTGGACGAGTGCGACGCCGCCACCTACACCCACCCCGCCCTGCGGGCCGAGGACCACGTCCAGCGCCAGCTCCTGGCCCAGGCGCCGCGCACCGACGCCGCCATGGAGGCCGTGGCCGAGGCCGGCTGGTCCTGCTCCAGGCCCAGCGCGAGTTGCACGCCTGCTACCTCTACGAGAGCGCGAGCGGCGCTGCCTGACCTGCGAAACGACCTACCCGTGCCCGACCGGGCGCGAACTGGGCCTGGGAGAACAACCCTGACCACGTAGCTACTCACGGGTTACTTGTCCTGTTGCCGGACCTTCGGGAGTGCGGCCTGAAGATGCCCGTTGCCCCTTTCCGGCGTATCTTGTCCGCCCCCCAGTAGGGCCCCTCACTCCTGGGAACCCTCGCTTGCTGCGGCGAGGGTGCGCCGTACCTGCTCGTGGGAGACGGACGAGAACGCCGCGATACGGCGCAGTCCCCACCCCTCGGATCGGGCGTCGCCCATCGCCGCGGCCGTCGCCTGGTCAAGGGTCTGGTCCAAGACCGCTCGCAGCTCGGCGAGCTTGCGCAGCCGCACCGCCGGGGCCAAGTCCGCGAACTCCGCGCACACCCGCTCCACGTCGGCTCTGACGAAGTCCACCGCGTCACCGTCCATGCCGACAGGGTGGCGTGTCCCACTACGGGTGTCAACAGATGTGACAGCTGTCGGGACTCACCGTTCCGTTCCTACTCGGACCCCTTCTCCGACCGCTTCCGGTACATCTTCCAGGCGAGTACCCCGTAGCCGATCGCGACGATGCCCGCGATGACGAACCGCGACGTCATCAGGTGGTCCTCCGGGTAGAAGACGCCCGTGATGTGGTAGTCGATGAACCCGTACTCCATGATCTCCCGGCCGGTGTTGGCCCGCGACCAGTTCTCTATGTCGGTGAGGGGGCACGGCCAGCCGATGGTGACGATCCCGAGCGCGTAGGCGCCCACCGGAAGGTGCACCCAGAAAGTCCAGGCCCATTTCCAGGTCAGGAGCGCGCCGAAAACCACGTAGGCGTAGAAGAAGTAGTGGAGGACCATTGCGGTGTGGCCGATGAGGAGGTCTGTCATGGCAGCCAACCTAGAAGGAGAAGGTGTTCCCGCTCATCGGTGTTCCTACCCAGGTTGTGTGAGTACACCTACTCATGTCTCCCGTCGTGTGGGGGTTCACCCGTCAGTTTGGCGAGGATCTCCCTGTGGGCCTTGGCGGTGTCGACGTCCAGGCGGCGCAGGACTCGAGCGGCGACCCCGTCCCCGAGGTTCAGCAGCCCCAGGAGCAGGTGGCCGGTGTCGATCTCGGCGTGCCCGAGGCGGCGGGACTCCTCCAGGGCGTGGCCGAGCACCCGCTGTACCCGCGGGCTGAAGGGGATCTCGCCCTCGGGTACCTGGTGGCCCGGGGGGATGATGCGCACGAACTCCCGGCGCACCGCGTGCGGGGTGAGGCCGACCAGCGCCTGTTCCTCGTGGTCCTCCGCCTCGCGGACCAGACCGGCGAGCAGGTGCTCGCTGCCCAGGTAGCTGTGCCTGACGGCCTGGCACTCCTGCCCGGCGAGTTCCACCGCCCGTAGCGCACGGTCGGTGAGCGGGGGATCGTGCCGTGGTGTCTCAGTCACGAGGTGCCTTCCCTGGGTGGGGCGGGCCTCAACGCTTAGCACACGGGGCAGCGGTTCTACGGTCCTTCGGGTACTTGCCCGCCCGCTTGCTCCTGCGCTCCTGCCGGTTCCTGCCCGGCGCGGGTGAAGCGCTCACCCAGGCGGGCCATTGCCTCGCGCAGCTCGCGCGGTTCCTCGACCTCCATGTCCATGTCGAGCATCCCCAGGAAGCAGGCCATGTCGTTCATGTCCTCGCCCGCGCACATCAGCACACAGGAGTGCTCGTCGACCGCTTCGATCCGCCCCATGGTGGACGCGTAGGTACGCTCGGCCTCCTCCGCGGAGACGAACAGGCGAACCCGTGCCTGGTTCGACCACATGTGCAGGTTCAACCGCTGCGCCAGGTAGGCGGCCACCCCCTGTTCGGGAGGGTCGCGCGGGGGCACGCGCGGTCCCGTGGGGGTGCGGGGGCGCATGCGGTCCACCCGGAAGGTGCGCCAGTCCTCGCGGTCGGTGTCCCAGGCCACCAGGTACCAGCGCCGCCCCAGGGACACGAGCCGGTGCGGTTCCACGAGGCGGCGGGTGGCCACCCCCTCGTGGCTCTGGTAGTCGAAGCGCAGCCGCTCGCTGTCACGGCAGGTGGCGGCCACCAGTGTGAGGGTTTCGGAGTCCACGGTGGGCCCCTCGCCCGGCATCGGCACGGTGAAGGAGCCCAGGGCGTCCACCCGTCGGCGCAGCCGGGAGGGCAGCACCTGCAGGAGTTTGGCCAGGGCCCGCACCGAAGTCTCCTCGATCCCCGAAACCCCGCCCTGGGCCGCGGTCCGCAGACCCACCGCCACCGCGACGGCCTCGTCGTCGTCCAACAGCAGCGGAGGCAGGGCGGCACCGGCGCCCAGCTGGTAACCGCCGCCGCAACCCATCGTGGCCCGGATCGGATAGCCCAGTTCCCGGAGCCGGTCCACATCGCGCCGGACCGTGCGCGCGCTCACCTCCAGGTGCTCGGCGAGGTCCACGCCGGGCCAGTCCTTGCGGGTCTGGAGGAGGGACAAAAGCTGGAGCAGCCGGGCCGACGTCGACTTCATGTCCCGATTCTGCCAGTCATGCCGGTCAGTTCCGGTCCGCAATTCAGCCGCTGCCGAGGTGGGCGTCCTGGCGCCGCCTGGGATCGCGGTCGGGGCGCACCGCCAGATAGGCCAGGGCGGCGCAGACCTGGACGGCCGCGGCCACCGCCAGGCAGGCGGGCAGGGACAGGTCCGCGAGCGGACCGGCCAGAGCGGCGCCCGCGGCGAAGGCGCTGACCTTCAGGCTCGCGGCCGTGGTGAACACCTGACTGCGCAACCGTTCGGGCGCCTCCCGGTGCCGGACCGCGAACAGGCTGGTGAGCTGGGCCCTTCGGCCGCACCCACCACGGCGACCGCCAGGACCAGCCAGGGGCCGGAGGGTGCCAGGAGTACACCGCCCACGCCCGCGGCCTGAACCAGCACACACACCAGGACGAGGGTCTCAGGGCGGGTCCGCAATGGTCGGCGTGCCAGCACCAGGTTGGCCAGCAGGGCAGACGCGGCCATCACCGACAACAGCATCGCGCCCCGCTCCGCCCCTCCCAGTAGGCGCTCACCGAGAAGCGGAGTGCTGACCACGAGCATTCCGGTCCCCGCGATGGAGACCGTGGAGGCCAGCGTGACCCGCAGCAGCGCCCGGTTGCCCACTACCGCGCGCGCACCGGCGGCCAGCTCACCGAGCACGGGAGAGGGGTCGGGGCGATGGACCTGGGCGGGCAGGGTCCAGGCCGCGGGCACCGCGAAGGCGATGAGCACCACCGAGGCCACCACCGCGGCGGGAGCACCCGCCCAGGCCGCCACGACCCCGGCCAGCGCCGGGCCGACCAGGCTGGCCGTGCTGAAGGTCATCGCGTCCCAGGCGTTGGCCCGTGCCAGGCGCTCCGGAGCCAGCACCCGGGGCAGCTGCGCGGTCCACCCGCCCGACAGCGCAGGCCCCAGAAGACCGATGCCCAGCGCCAATGCCACCACGGGAGCGAAGGGAACGCGGTCCAAAAGCAGCGCCACCGCGGCCAGTCCCGCCGCGTAGACGCCGAGGATCGCGGCCAGGAGGCGGCCGGGACGCGACGCCCGGTCCAGCAGGACGCCCACAGCGGGTCCGCCGACAGCAGCGGCTGCGGTGATCCCGGCCAGCAGCGCCGAACCGGTGGTCGCGGCGCCGGTGGCCGCCACTCCCAGGAGCAGCAGGGCGGGCCCCGACATCTCGTCGCCGGCGCGGGCCGCGGCCGCGGCCGCGGCGAACAGGTACCGGGCAGCCCGTAACGCTTGGTCATCCACAGGACGCTACGAGGTAACGCCATACTACGCCATGGGAATTACAATGCCACCATGAAGCCACCCAGCGTGGTCGCCATAGGCGCGACCCAGGCCGTCGTCGACCGCGCCACCGACCTGATCGGCACGCTGTCCGCCGCGGACGTCACACCCGCTGACGTCGCCGTGGTCCTGCGCGAGCACGGGGAGCCCGACCCGGCACCCACGCCCGAGGACGTGGCGTCGCTGCGCGCGGCCGCCGCCGAACTGCGGTCAGTGCTGGCCGCCGACACCGTGGACCTGGCCGCCGAACGGGTCAACGCCCTGCTCGCCCGCACCGCGTACCCGCCCCGGCTGTCCAACCACGGGGGCGCGCACCGTTGGCACCTGCACGTGGACAGCGACGACGAACAGGCACCGTTGGCCGAGTGGTTCCTGGCCTCCACCAGCCTGGTGCTGGCCCAGCTCATCGGCGAACGGCAGCGCCCGCCGGGCGGGGTGTGCGCGGCGCGCGGCTGCGATCGGGTGTTCGTGGACACCGCGCACGGAAGCCGGCGCCGGTACTGCTCGCCCCGCTGTGCCGGCCGCGAACGGGTGGCTGCCCACCGCCGCAGGGCTGCCAACGCCCGAGGCTGACCCGGCTCAGCCGGTGACGGCCACCGTCTCCACCTGAGGATTCCCTTGTGCCGAAGGCTTAGCTGGCCCAACCGGTCGGCTGTATCGAGCGTTCCGTCACCAACGGCGGCGCGTGATGCGTTTGGTAGAACGCCGAGCAGTTCGGCGGGGATAGAGGACAAGAATTGACCTCCACTTTTTCTATCGTGGAAGTATGACGAACAGCAGCGAGATCCGTCCCTTCCAGATCGACATCCCCGAGTCCCAGCTGAAGGACCTGCACTCCCGGTTGGACGCCGCGCGGTGGCCCGCCCCGCTGCCCGGCGACGACTGGGACACCGGCGTAACGGTGGCCTGGCTCCGCGACCTGGCCGATTATTGGCGCCAGGGCTACGACTGGCGCGCCGCGGAGGCCGAGCTCAACTCCCACCCGCAGTTCACCACCATGGTCAACGGGCAGAACATCCACTTCCTGCACGTGCGCTCGCCCGAGCCGGACGCGCTTCCTCTCCTACTCACCCACGGCTGGCCCGGCTCGGTGGTGGAGTTCCTCGACCTCATCGGGCCCATGACCGACCCCCGCGCCCACGGCGGCGACCCCGCCCAAGCCTTCCACGTCGTGGTCCCTTCCCTGCCCGGGTTCGCCTTCTCAAGCCCGATCAGCGCAGGCGACTGGACCTTCACCGGCATCGCCCGAGTCTGGGTCGAACTCATGGAGCGGCTCGGGTACGAGCGCTTCGCCGTCCACGGCAACGACCTCGGAGCAGGCGTATCACCCGAGGTCGGCCGGGTCGCCCCCAACCGGGTCGTGGGAGTGCACGTCAACGGAGGTCCCAGCCGTCCGACGCCGCCGGAGTACGTCCCCGAGGAGGTGTCCGCCGCGTTCACCGACCTCGAGCGCGACCGCACCGCCCGGATCGGGGAGTTCATGGAGCGTGAGTTCGGCTACATCTCCATTCAGAGCACGCGGCCGCAGACGGTGGGTTACGGGCTCGTCGACTCCCCGGTCGCCCAACTGGCCTGGATCATGGACAAGTTCCGCGAGTGGACCCATCCCCGCCATACCCTGCCCGAGGAGATCATCGGCAAGGACCGGCTGCTCACCAACGTGATGCTGTACTGGCTGACCGGTACGGCCTCCTCCGCCGCCTTCGTCGGTTACGCCCAAGCGAACGCGTGGGGTGAGGCCGAGAGCAACTCCGGGGTGCCCACAGGCGTGATCGTGTTCGCCCACGACGTCGGCATCCGGAGCCTCACTGAGCACGAGCACACCATCACGCGTTGGACCGACGTCGACCGGGGAGGTCACTTCGCCGCCCTGGAGGAGCCGGACACGCTGTTGGCCGATATCCGGGAGTTCTTCGCGGGCCTGCGCTGAGGAACTGCGGATCAGCCCCCCGGAAGCGGCGGGCGGTCGGGGACCAGCACGCTCAGGCAGGTCACGCACGCCTCCAGCTTCTCGAACTCGGAGATGTCCACCGGCAGGACCCGCCAGTGGTCCGCGGTGAGCTGGTGGATGGTCTCGGGCGCGGCGGCGCTCACCAGCACGTCCCGTCCGCCCAAGGGCAGCACGTGTGCCCCCGGCTCTTCGAGGGCGCGCCGGATCGGCGGCAGGGCGGTGGTGTCGACCAGCTCGGGGAGGCCGACCAGGGAGCCGTCGGGAAGCGCGGTGACCGCGGACTTCAGGTGCAGTGCCCTGCCCAGGCCGACCCGTTGGATCTTGCGCCCCAGGGGCGCCAGGAGCTGCTCGAGCTGTCGGGCGCCCTCCTCGTCGGTCCGGTCGCCCACCCCCACGTAGACCTTCTCGCCGACTTGGAGGACGTCGCCGCCGTCCAGGGTTCCGGGTGCTTCGATCCGGGCCACGCGCAGGCCGAGGGTCTGCGCGGCCGCCGCTACACCCTGGGCCTCGCCCCGGCGCTCCTGCGCACCGGACCGGGTCACCACGGCCAGGTCCTCGCAGACCACCAAGGGGTCTTCCACGAACACCGAGTCCGGGTGCTCCGGCGCCGGATCGACCTCGTGCACGCGCCAGCCCGCTGAGGCCACCGTCTCTTGGTAGATGGTGTACTGGCGTACGGCCAGCACCGGATCCACCGGTGTCCGGGCGATGTGCGTGACGATGCCCTCCTCCAACCGGGGGCTGGGGCGGCGCATCAGGGCGACACCGTGGTAGTTGTATCCGTCCACGCGACCTCCTGGAATAGGAAAGAGAAGGGGGCCGGGTCCCGTCGGGGATGCCGCAGCCTATCGCGCCCACTTACCCGGTTACCGGGACCGGCACGCGGACCGAACGGCTTGTCCGGAGGCCCCGGCCGGGGCAGGGTGGGGCGCATGGACGCAATCGTGGTCGGCGGCGGGATCGTGGGAGCCAGCGCGGCCTTCCACCTGACCAAGAAGGGCGTGTCCACGGCGCTCGTGGACCCCTCCCGATTGGGGCAGGTCACCGCGGCCGGCGGGGGAGTGGTCTTCCCTTGGCCCTTTCCCTGGGACGCGCCGCCGGTGTGGGACTTCAAGGCGCGCGCGGCCGAGCACTACCCGGGGCTCATGGCCGAACTCGCCGAGGACGGGCAGGCTACCGGCTACGAGGTGGTCGGCGGGATGTCGGTGGACCGAGAGGGCGGCGACGGCGGGTTCGAGCTGCTGCGCTCCCTGTCGGAGCGCCCGGAATTCGCGTCGATGGGGCGTGTGGAGCGGCTGGCCGAGGGCGAGCCGCGCACGCACTTCCCGCTGGTGCCCGAATCCTACGGCGGGCTGCATGTCGAGGGCATGGCCCGGCTGAACGGCCGGTTGGCCCGGGCCGCGCTGTTCAGCGCCGCCGAGGAACGGGGACTGCACTACTTCAAGGGCGATGCCCGGCTGCGATGGGACGGGCAGCGGGTGACCGGGGTCCGGGTGGGCGGCGAGGAGTTGACGGCACCGGTGGTGATCGTGGCCGCGGGCGCGTGGTCGGCCGACCTGCTTGCGGAGACCGGCGTGGACCTGGGCGTGCGCCCGATCCGCGGGCAGATCACCCACTTCGCGCTCCCGGGGACCAACACGCGGGGCTGGCCGGTGGTGCGGTTCGGTGAGCGCGACTACTTCGCCCTGGCGTTCGGCCCCGACCGGGTGGTCACCGGAGGCACCTTGGAGCCCGAGGCGGGCTTCGACCACAGGGTGACGGCCACGGGCCTGCTGCACAACCTGTCCACCGCGCTGGAGGTGCTGCCGGGGCTGGCCGATGCCACCGTGGCCGAGACCCGGGTCGGTTTCCGGCCCGGCACCCACGACGGCGAACAGCTGCTCGGGCTGGTCGAGCGTCTGCCCGGGGTCGTGGTGGCCACCGGCCTGGGCACGCAGGGGCTGACCTTCGGGCCCTTCCAGGGGTTGGTCGCGGCCCGCTTGGCCATGGGGGAGGACCCCGGTGTGGACCTGTCCGCCTTCGTCCCCGACCGTGCCCAGGTCCCGGTCTGAGTACCGGTACCCACCTGCCGTTTGAGTAGGAGTGCTCAGGCGGGGGCTGGCCCGTCGCGGGCACGATGGGGGCATGAACACGCCGACCCCTCAACCACGTACCACCCCGCAGTTCTACCTCCAGGCGATGGTCGCCTTCGCCGTCTCGGCCGCCGGTGTCGGTGCCGGGATCATCTACCTGCCCGTCGACCCTTGGATCCGCGCCTTCCTGGGCGTGAGCGTGCTCTTCGTGATCACGTCCACGTTCACCCTGGCCAAGTGCGTCCGTGACCGTCAGGAGGACGTGGCCATGGCCGAACAGGCGCAGTACTACCAGCAGGTCCCCCTGTGGCAGGGGGAGCAGGGCCAGGTCCAGGCGCGGTCCTGAGCCCAGAGGTCCTGAGCACCCCAAGTCCGGTCGGTGCCGTGGGGGACACGGCACCGACCCCACCGGGCACGCCAGCGGTCAGGCGTTGGGCGGAAGAGCGGTTCCAGCGCCCCGCTGGCGTGTCCTGAGCAGGTCGTGACGCTGGTCCGGAAGCGTCGGCTCGCCGGCGCCCTGCACCACGAAACCCGCGTCGGCGATCATCTCCAGGTCGTCCTTGCCCGCCTGGCCCTCGCTGGTGAGGTAGTCGCCGAGAAAGATCGAGTTGACGACGTGCAGGGCCAGGGGCTGGAGGGAGCGCAGGTGGATCTCGCGGCCGCCCGCCAGGCGTACTTCCACGTCGGGGAAGACGAACCGGGTGGCGGCCAGGATGCGCAGGCAGCGCTGCGGGGTCAGGTCCCAGGTGCCCTCTAGGGGTGTGCCGTCGAAGGGCATGAGGAAGTTGACCGGTACCGAGTCCGGGCTGAGCTCTCGCAGGGCGAACAGGGCGTCGATGAGGTCGTCGTCGGTCTCCTTCATGCCCGCGATCAGGCCCGAGCAGGGGGAGAGGCCGGCGTGCTTGGCCTGTTCGACCGTCTCGACCCGGTCGGCGAAGTCGTGCGTGGTGCAGATGTCCGCGTAGCGCTCTTCGGAGGTGTTGAGGTTGTGGTTGTAGGCGTCGACCCCGGCCTCGCGGAGTTGGTCGGCCTGTCCGTCGGAGAGTAGTCCGAGGCAGGCGCACACCTCCACGCCGGGGTATTCGTCCTTGATGCCCTCGACGGCGGGTGCGAGGCGGGACACGTCCCGGTCGGTGGGTCCGCGTCCGCTGGCCACCAGGCACACGCGGCTCGCCCCGGCCTTCACCCCGTGGGCCACGGCCTCACGGGTCTCGTCGGGCTTGAGCCAGGTGTACTTGACGATTTCGGCCTGTGAGCCCAGGCGCTGGGAGCAGTAGAAGCAGTCCTCGGGGCAGAGGCCGCTCTTCATGTTCACCAGGTAGTTGAGCTTGACGCGGCGCTCGAAGTAGCGCCGACGGACCCGTGCGGCGGCGGCGACCAAGTCCATCAGGTCGTCGTCGCTGCTGGTCAGCACCTCCAGGAGTTCGTCGCGGGTGGGCGTCTCACGGCGAAGGGCCTTCTCGGCCAAGGGGTCGAATGTCGTCACGCATTCGATCCTGGTGCCTGGGAGCGCACCGGCACAGCCGACGAACCCGCCAAGAATCCGCTCGAAGTCTTGTGTGCCTGGTGGGGTGCGCACTGACCAGGGTGTGTCCGCATCCGGCCACGACGCGGGTTACCATCAATAGTCATCCCATTCAGTGACTTATGGCACCCCCGATGACACCTTAGGGAAATCTTCAGTAGTAAGGTCCCCACCGTCCAGCTGAGAGCCAGGCGTCCGCGCATGTTTGGCCACGTCAGCGTTGCGTTCACGCGTACCCAAGACCCGTGCTGCATCGTGGTGCCAGCCCGGGCCGTCGGGCGTGCTCAGGGGAGGAAACAGAGTGAGTCGAGTCAAAAACGGCGGGGGAGGCGTGTCCGGCCAGGACGCCAGCCTCGTCCACGTGACCATGATCGCGGCGGCCGCCGCCATGGGCGGGTTCCTTTTCGGCTACGACAGTGCTGTCATCAACGGCGCCGTCGATGCCATCCAGGACCGGTTCGACGTGGGAGCGGGGGTTCTCGGCTTCACCGTCGCCTCTGCCCTGCTGGGTTGCGTGGTGGGTGCCGCCGCGGCGGGAGGGGTCGCCGACCGTCTCGGCCGGATCCGGGCCATGCAGATCGCGGGTGTGCTGTTCGCGGTCAGCGCCATCGGTTCGGCCTTGCCGTTCGGCATTTGGGACCTGACGGCCTGGCGGATCCTGGGCGGTGTGGCCATCGGCCTGGCCTCAGTGATCGCGCCGACTTACATCGCCGAGGTCTCACCAGCCGCCTACCGCGGCCGGTTGGCCTCCCTGCAACAGCTGGCCATCGTGCTGGGCATCGCCAGTTCCCAGCTGGTCAACTACGCGATCGCGCAGGCGGCCGACGGCAGCGCGCAGAACATGCTGGGCCCGGTGCAGGCATGGCAGTGGATGCTGGGCATCGAGGTGCTGCCCGCCCTGGTCTACCTGGGACTGAGCCTGGTCATCCCCGAGTCTCCCCGCTACCTGGTCCGGGTGGGGCGCGTGGACAAGGCCCGTCAGATCCTCAGCGACGTCGAGGGCGGCGGAGAGGCCCGCATCGACCGGCGCATCGGCGAGATCCAGACGGCCCTGGGCTCGGAGGTGCGCCCCAAGCTGCGCGACCTCACCGGCCGCTACGGACTGCTGCCGATCGTGTGGATCGGTATGGCGGTCTCCGCCTTCCAACAGCTGGTGGGCATCAACGTCATCTTCTACTACTCGAGCTCCCTGTGGCAGTCGGTGGGTGTAGCCGAGTCCGAGTCGCTCCTGCTGAGCCTGTTCACCTCAGTGGTCAACATCGTGGGTACGGTCATCGCGATCCTGCTGGTGGACCGCATCGGCCGCAAACCCCTGCTCCTGGTGGGTTCGGCCGGTATGACGGTGGCCCTCGCCCTGGCCGCATACGCGTTCAGCAACGCCGTGGTCCAAGGCGACGAGGTGTCCCTGTCGTTCGGCTGGGGTGTGGTGGCGCTGATCGCGGCCAGCTCCTTCGTGCTGTTCTTCGCCCTGTCCTGGGGTGTGGTCGTGTGGGTGCTGCTGGGCGAGATGTTCCCGCTGCGCATCCGGGCCGCCGCCATGGGTGTGGCCACCGCGACACAGTGGCTGACCAACTGGCTCATCACCGTGAGCTTCCCGAGCCTGCGTGACTGGGATCTGGCCGGCACGTACATGATGTACTCCGGTTTCGCCCTGCTGTCGTTCTTCTTCGTTCTGAAGTTCGTCAAGGAGACCAAGGGCAAGACCCTGGAGGAGATGAAGGGTTAGCCGACCATCGGGGCTCTGACGCTCTTGCTTACAACGCGCTCCTGAGGAGGCACGTGGGAGGGGGTGACCGGCGCCGGTCACCCCCTCCCCGGTCTATAGGACTCGCGCGGAGGCGGTTGTAACCTGACACCGTGGACGGCGGGGAACGGGGCCCGGCCTGGGATTTCGCTCTGGCGGCCCCGAACAGCGCACCGGGGGTGGCCACGATGGTCGGCTACCGGGGTCTCGACGTGCCCGACACGGTGCACCTCGGGCTCCCGTCAGCCTCCCTCACCTTCATCCTCAGCCTCGACCAGGGTGTCGAGGCCGCCGACACTCTGGACAGGATGGCCTACGCACGGCCCAATCCCATACTCCTCAGCGGCCTGCACCTGAGGGCGAGCCACGTCCAGCAGCGCCCGGGACAGGCGGGGGTCCAGCTCGCCGTGCACCCGCTCGCCGCCCGCACCCTTTTCGGCGTACCGGCTTCTGAGCTGAGCGTCAGCGACTACGACGGCGCGGCACTCCTCGGCCGACGTGCGGCCCAGGTCCAGGACCGCCTGACCGGTGCCCGCGGCTGGGACGAGGCGTTCGCCCTGATCAGCCGCTACCTCGTCACACAGCACCGCGACAACGAGGACGCGGCGCCGCGACACGAGGTACTGCACGCCTGGCACCTGCTGAGACGTACACACGGACGGTTCCCGGTGGGGGCGCTCGCGCGTGAGGTGGGAGTGAGCGCGCGCCACCTGGGCACGCTCTTCCGGCGCGAGGTCGGCCTGACACCGAAGAGCACCGCTCTGCTCATGCGCTTCGAACACGCCCGCGCCCTGATGACCGAGAGCGTACGCCGACACGGCCGTGTCGACCTGGCTCGCGTGGCGGCCGAGGCCGGATACAGCGACCAAGCACACCTGGGCGGGGAGTTCGTCCGCTTCGTCGGTGCGCCGCCGAGGACCTGGCTGGCAGGAGAGTTCCGAAACATCCAAGACGGCGCTCACATCTCCAGCGCAGAATGAGACGCATGAGTAACACGAATCCCACCGTCTGGGTGACGCTGCAAGCGACCGATGCTCCCAAGCTCATCGACTACTACGTCGAGACCTTCGGTTTCGTCGTCGCCGCCCGGCACGACGACGGCGACACCGTGGCACACGCCGAGCTCCTGTGGCCCGAGGGCAGCGGCGGCCTCATGCTGGGCTCCCACCGCCCCGGTCGCGAATGGTCGCGTGCGCCCGGAACCGCGGGCACCTACGTCGTGGTGTCGGACCCGGACGCCCTGTACGAGAGGGTGGTGGCCAGCGGAGCCGACGTCATCATGGCCCTGGGAAACACCGATTACGGCTCTCGCGAGTTCGCGGTGCGCGACCCTGAAGGAAACCTGTGGTCGTTCGGCACCTACCCGGGCGAGCCGATGCCCTGATTCCGGGCCCGTGGCCACCGCGGTGGCCACGGGTGTTCGGTCAGGTCAGGCTGAGGAGTCGGCCCCGAACAGGTCTCGCACCTCCTCGGCGGTGGTTTCCCGCAGTTCCTCGTCGAGGAGGAGCCAGCGGGTGATGCCGACGGCCTCCAGGAAGGGCAGGTCGTGGCTGGCCACCAGGAGCGCGCCCTCGTAGGCCTCCAACGCGCCGGTCAGCTGCCGCACGCTGGACAGGTCCAGGTTGTTGGTCGGCTCGTCCAGCATCAGCAGCTGCGGGGCCGGTGCGGCGAGCATCGTCGCCGCCAACGACGCCCGGAAGCGCTCGCCTCCGGACAGCGTCCCTGCGACCTGCTCGGCCCGCGACCCCTTGAACAGGAACCGGGCGAGCTGGGCCCGGATGTGCTGGTCGGTGACGCCCGGGGCCAGTCGGGACACGTTCTCGAAGACGCTCAGCTCCTCGTTCAGGACGTCCAACCGCTGCGGCAGGAAGCGCAGGGGCACCGACACCTTGGCCTCACCCGACACCGGGGCACTCTCCCCGGTGACCGTGCGCAGCAGGCTGGTCTTGCCCGCCCCGTTGCGCCCGACCAAGGCGATCCGCTCGGGTCCGCTCACCAGCAGGTCCCCCTCGGTCAGCCGCCCGAACCGGGGCCGCAGCCCGCTGAGCGCCAGAACCGCGCGACCGTTGGGGACCGCGGTGTGCGGCAGGTCCACCTTGATCTCTGCGTCCTGGCGGACCGCGTCGGCCGCCTCCTCCCTGCGTTCGCGCGCCTCGTCGAGCCGGTCCTCGTGGATGCCTCGGAGCTTGCCCGCGGACTGCTGGGCGGACTTCTTCAGCTCGTTGGCGACGATCTTCGGTATCCCGCCCTGGGCGTCCAGCCTCCTGCTCTGGCGCTGGCGCTTGGCGAGTTTGAGCTGGGTCTCCTCAAGTTCGCGCTTCTGTCGGCGCAGGTCTGCGTCGGCCGCGCGCAGGGTGCGTTCGGCCGCCTCCTGCTGGACCGCCAGGGCGTCCTGGTAGTCGGACCAGCCGCCCCCGAAGATCGTCACGGCGCCGGTACGCAGTTCGGCGATGCGGTCCACACGCTCCAAGAGTTCCAGGTCGTGGCTGACCACGATCAGGGAGCCGGAGCGCCAGGTCTCCACGGTGTCGTACAGGCGGCGGCGGGCGTACAGGTCGAGGTTGTTGGTCGGCTCGTCCAGCAGGAGCACGTCGGGGCGCTCCAGCAGTACCGCGGCCAGGCGCAGCAGGACGGTCTCGCCGCCGGAGAGCTGGTCGACGGTGCGGTCCAGCTCGATGCCGTCCAGACCGAGCGAGCCCAGGGTCGCCAGGGTGCGCTCCTCGATGTCCCAGTCGTCACCTACGGTCTCGAAGTGTCGTTCCGAGGCGTCCCCGCCCTCGATGGCGTGCAGCGCGGCACGTTTCGCGGCGATACCCAGGGCGTGGTCGACCCGCATACCGGTGTCGAGCGTGACGTTCTGCGGCAGGTAGGCGAGGCTGCCGCCGACGGTCACCGAACCGCGGGCCGGGGCCAGACGGCCGGCCAGCAGCCGGAGCAGGGTGGACTTTCCAGCGCCGTTGGTGCCGACCAGGCCGGTGCGGCCCCTGCCCAGGGTGAGGGACAGGCCGTCGAAGACGACGGTGCCGTCGGTCCACTGGAAGGACAGGTCGGAGCACGCGACGGCGGCACTCGTGGCGGTGCTGGTTTTTGACATGGGTGTTCTCGCAGACGGAAGCGGTGTGGAAAGGGCTTCGTATGCGAGCACCACGCGGCGGTCAGCCGGGAGGAGTGGCGAGAGAGTCCTGGACGAAGGGACGGCTCATACACCGAGGTTCCATGCACGCGACGGGAAAGCCGGATACCGGCGCCGTACCGCGTGATGATCGCGAACCTCAGATGCGCAACGTCCACCTCGTTCGTAGACAACAGGACGAGGAGTACTGTACCCATCCCGCCCCAGGTGTCAACCGTCTTTCGGGGCGCGGAAATCGAAGAGGGGGCGCGGCGGCTCGAGTGGGGCTCAGTACTCCTCGAGGTCGATCTTGCGCTGGAGGTACTCCTCGCGGCTGATCTCACCCCGGGCGTAGCGCATCCGCAGCTCCTGCGCGGCGGCGTCCAGTGACGGGCGTTCGGGGCGCGGGGGCGGCTCGGCGGCCCGTTTGGTGTAGCGCTGCTTGACGGCCTGACCGACCTCGGTGACGGTGAGCACGAAGAAGAAGGCCAACCCCATAACGACCACGATGGAGATCGCGGCAACGAAGACGTTCACGGCCCACTCCTTCGACTGCGCGAGGTGCGCACTACCCCTTGTCCTCCCTGTTTACCCGCCCCGGCGCCGCACCGCCAGGGTTGCGCCGCTGCCCAGGGAGGAAGCCTCCGCGCCCGAGTCCACCCGAAACGCCGTAACCTGGGATATCGCGACCCGGAAGCCACCGCACCCAGAAAGGGCGGGATGCGCGTTCTGCTCGTGGACAACCACGACTCCTACACCTTTAATGTGTTCCAGCTCCTTGCCCACGTGCTCGGCGAGGAGCCCCGGGTACTCACCAACGACGACGAGCGCTGGTCGGACTTCGACCCCGCCGCGGTCGACGCCGTGGTCCTCTCACCGGGGCCGGGACGCCCGCAGACACGCCGCGACCTGGGCCGGATCCCCGAGCTGCTGGAGCACACCCGCCTGCCCGTACTGGGGGTATGCCTGGGGCATCAGGCGATCGCCCACCTGGCCGGGGCCACCGTGTCCTCGGCGCCCGAACCCCGGCACGGCCACCTGACCCGGGTGCGGCACAGCGACAGGGGACTCTTCGCCGGGCTGCCGCAGGACTTCACCGCCGTGCGCTACCACTCGCTGGCCGTCCCCGAACCCCTCCCCGAACCCCTGGTCGCCACCGCCTGGGCCGAGGACGGCGTGATCATGGGCCTGGAACACCGCGAGCTCCCGCGCTGGGGCGTACAGTTCCACCCCGAGTCGATCGCCAGCGAGCACGGCGCCGACCTGGTCGCCAACTTCCTCGACCTGGCACGGGACCACTTGCCGCAAGGTCGCTCGGCGGCACCCGTTGCGACATCCCAGAACGCCGCTGCGGGGGGATCCACGGCCCCCGCGACCCCGGACACGCCCGCACCCGGCATGCACACCGCTGTGCTGCCGTTCGCGGTGGACACCGAACGCGCCTTCGCCCACCTGTACGCGGACGCCGACCACGCCTTCTGGCTGGACAGTTCCCGCCCCGAGGGCCCTGCCCGCTTCTCCTTCCTGGGTGAGGCTTGCGGCCCCGAGGCCGAGGTGCTCACCTACGACGTCGGTGACGAGGGTGTGCGCGTGCGCTCCGCCACCGGCACGCGCGTCGAGCGCGGGAGCGTATTCGAGGCGCTGGAACGGCGTACCGGCCACCCGCCCCGCGACACCGGCTTGCCCTTCGGATTCACCGGCGGCTATGTGGGCTACCTCGGCTACGAGCTCAAGGCCGACTGCGGGGCCGCCCGCGCGCACACCGCCGCCACCCCGGACGCCGCGTGGATGCGCGCGGACCGCTTCGTCGCCGTCGACCACCACGAGGACCGCACCTACGTGGTCTGTGCTGACCGCGGCCCTGACGCCCAGGCCTGGGTCGAGGCCACCCGCTCCGCGCTGGTGGACCTGCCGCCGCTGCCCGAACCCGCTCCCTCCGCGGCCCCCGTCGACCTCCACGATCTCCTGGAGCGCCCGCGCGAGGGGTACGTGGACGACGTCAAGGCGTGCCTGGGCCACCTCACCGAGGGCGAGAGCTACGAGATCTGCCTCACCAACCGGGTGCGGCTGCCCGACCTCGGCGGCGGTGACGGCCTGGACTACTACCGCCGCCTGCGGGCCGCCAGCCCCGCGCCCTACGCGGCGCTGCTGCGGGTGGGCGGGGTGACCGTGCTGAGCGCCTCGCCCGAGCGGTTCCTGCGCGTGGACTCCGAGCGCGTGGCGGAGAGCCGCCCCATCAAGGGCACCGCACCCCGCCACCCCGACCCGGCCACCGACACCCGTGCGGCCGCGGAACTGCGCACCGGCGCCAAGACCCGCGCCGAGAACCTGATGATCGTGGACCTGCTCCGCAACGACCTGGGGAGGGTGTGCGAGGTCGGCAGCGTCGAGGTGCCCGCCTTCATGTACACCGTTTCCTACGCCACCGTGCACCAGCTGGTCTCGACCATCAGGGGGCGGCTGCGCCCCGAGGTGTCCACCATGGAAGCCGTGCGCGCCTGCTTTCCCGGGGGTTCGATGACCGGGGCGCCCAAGCTGCGCACCATGGAGATCATCGACCGTCTGGAGTCCTCCGCGCGAGGGGTGTACTCGGGCGCGCTGGGGTACGTGTCGCACACCGGCGAGGCAGACCTGAGCATCGTCATCCGCACCGCCGTGAGCGCCGGGGGAGAGATCACCGTGGGTGCTGGGGGAGCGATCGTGCTGGACTCCGACCCCGAAGACGAACACGAGGAGATGCTGCTCAAGGCCGCCGTTCCGGCCAGGGGCCGGTGAGTACACGCGAACCCGCAGCCCTTTGTGTGTGGAGGGTTCCAACTCGTCAGTAACAACAGGCCCACAGAAGCTAGAACACGTTCCAGTCCGGTGTTAGGTTCCGGGCATGCGACTTGACGAGTACCTCAGACACGACGCTGTCGGGCTGGCCGAGCTGGTGCGGAACAAGGAGGTCACCTCCGCCGAGCTGCTGGAGGCGGCCATCGAGCGGGCCGCGCAGGTGGACCCCGCCCTCAACGCGATCATCCGCCCCATGTACGAGGAAGGGCGCCGGGTGGCCGCAACCTCCCCCGAAGGCCCCCTCGGCGGAGTCCCCTTCCTGCTCAAGGACCTCTTCCAGGACTACGCCGGGTTCCCCACCTCGGCGGGTAACCGGGCCCTGCGGCACGTGCCGGTCGACCGCCACGCCGAGGTGGTCCGCCGCTGGCTGGAAGCCGGACTGGTGCCCTTCGGCAAAACCAACACCCCCGAGTTCGGTGCCAAAGCCATCACCGAGTCCGTCGAATTCGGCCCGGCCCGCAACCCGTGGAACCTCGGCCACACGCCCGGCGGGTCCTCGGGTGGCTCAGCGGCTGCTGTGGCGGCCGGTATCGCACCCGCGGCCGGGGCCAACGACGGCGGCGGATCCATCCGCATCCCCGCCGCCTGCTGCGGACTCTTCGGCCTCAAACCCGGGCGCGGCCGGGTTCCGTTCGGCCCGAACTGGGGCGAGCCCATGCACGGCGCCTCGGTCAACGGGGTCGTCACCCGCACCGTGCGCGACAGCGCCGCACTCCTCCAAGCCATGGCGGGCCCCGAGCCCACCTCGCCGTACCCGATCGCGCCGCCGGAGCGCCCCTACACCGAGGAGGTCGGCCGCGAGCCGGGAAGGCTGCGGATCGGCTTCACCTCCCGCTCCCCGCTGGGCACCCGGGTGCACCCCGAAGCGGTACGGGCGGTGCGCGAGGCCGCCGCGCTGCTGGAGGGGCTGGGCCACGAGGTGGTGGAGGCCGAACCGGCCATCGACGGCCGGGCGCTGACCGAGGACTTCGTGACGCTCTGGTACGGATCCATGGCCGCCCTGGTGGACGGGGTCAAGGCCGACACCGGCTGCTCGAGCGACGCCTTCGAAGCCGACACCCTCATGCTCGCCGCCATGGGACGGGTCCGAACCGCCGCCGACTACGTACGGGGCAACGAGCGCTGGAACGAGCACGTCCTCAAGCTCGCCGACTTCCACTCCCGCTACGACCTGCTGCTCACCCCGACCATCGCGGGTCCGCCGGTGACCATCGGCCGCCTGGACACACCGCCGTGGCTGCGCGCCGCCCAACGCCTCCTGGTGCGCACCCGCACCGAGCGGGTCGTCACCGCCACCGACATGGTGACCACCGAGGTGATGAACAACCTCACCGCCACTCCGTTCACGATGACGGCCAACCTGACCGGGACGCCCGCCATGTCGGTCCCCCTGCACTGGACGGAATCCGGCCTGCCGCTGGGCGTGCAGTTCATCGCCGCTTCGGCGGGCGAGGGTCTCCTACTGCGGTTGGCCGCCCAGCTGGAGGAGGCCAGCCCTTGGGCGGGGCGCCGCCCGACCGCGGTTGGCTTCCCCGCCGGTGTGTGACCCGCTGAGTCAGCTCTCGACGGTGTCCTTGACGAACACGATCCCGTCGCTGGCGGCCAGGTGGTCCGGGTCGAAGGAGGCATAGCCGAACCAGGGGGACACACGGCGCATGGGTCGCGTGTCCCCGAGGGCGGCGGCCAGTCGCCGGGTATCGACGACACAGCGGTCCTCGGGGAGCGCGTACAGGAGCCCTTCGAGGGTGTCCGGCGGCGGTGCGTCCACCCCTCGGTGCCGGATCGTGCCCAGAGCCGTGGACACGAAGGCATAGTCCCCGCCGGTCCGGGCGCTGACCAGGGCACCGGCGCTCCACCACTCCACCGGCCCCTGCCACATCCCCATCGAGCTCTTCTCCCGTTGGAAGTGGGCATTCTGGGCGAAGGCCAGCACCGGCCCGCGTTCGGCGAGGGCGAGGAGGTTGTCCGCCATCATCCGGTCCCGCACGCCCAGCAGCCGGTTCATGCGCGAGGACGAGGTGTCGGCCATCCAGCGGTGGTAGCGGAGCAGGCCGACGGCGGTGCGCCCGTACAGCCGAGCCCGCTCCCAGTCCTCCCTCGAGGCCGCCGTAATCAGGTACGGCGTCTGTTCCTCGAGCAGCGCCACCAGATCGTCGGCGACCGGCCGCAGCTGGGCGGCCTCAGCCGACTGCCCTACGGACTGGGCCGGGTCCATCATCGCGTCGGGGTGGGTCCAGAGCTGGTCCGCGCCGAGCAGGTGGTCGAGTGTCTGCGCGGTGCAGGGGAGCAGGTCCGCGTCCACGTGCTCCGCGAGGAAGTCGTGGAGTGCGGACAGGGCCTGCCGGGGGCTCGCGGCCCCGGTGATCTCCAGCGGTGCGTCGAACCCGGCGAAGCGGACCTGTTCGGAAGCGGGTCGGCCCTCGTTGAAGGTACGCATCCAGCGCACGAGTGCGCGGTTGGCCTCGGAGTCACCCAAGCCGTGGCTGAACCCGCGCTCCATGACCGAGTCGAGGCTGCCCGCGCCGGAGGTGACGTAGGCGTCCACGAGCAACCCCGTCAGGCAGTCGCTCTCGATCGCGACAGTCCGGTAACCCTCCTGCTCCACGAGCTCTCGGAAGAGGTCGTTGCGCACCTCGAGCAGGGTGTCCTCGCCGTGCGCGGGCTCTCCCAGGGCGAGGATCCGGGGTCGGCCTTGGAGCAGCGCCATGACGGCCGCGGCTTCGACGGCGTGTGCCGTGTCCTTGATGTCGATATCCATGCCTTCAACGGTATCGTTGAACCAACGGTGGAAACTTGAGCGCGATATCATCGCGAATATGGCAGAAAAGTTTCAAAGCAGGTCGCGACTGCGGCCAATCGATCTGGCGCGCGGGCACGGTCTGTCCACGCAGGCGGTCAGGAACTACGAAGCGGACGGCATCCTTCCGGAGGCCGCCCGCACGCCCCACGGCTACCGCACCTACACCCCGCTGCACGCGGCGGCCCTGAGCGCGTTCCTTGCCCTGGTGCCCGGCCACGGCCACCAGAGGGCGACGTCGATCATGCGGTCCGTGAACCAGAACGCGGCCGAGGAAGCGTTCCGCCTCATCGACGAGAGCCACACCCAGCTGCTCGACGACCGGCGAACCCTCCAAGCCGTGGAGAGCGCTCTTCGCGATCTCGAGCCGAAGGCGGCACGCGCGAGCGGCACGGCCGCCAGATCCGCCCCGGAGCGCACCAACAGAGACACCTTCATCGGGCCGCTGGCCCAGCGGCTCGGGATCCGGCCCGCGACACTGCGCAAGTGGGAAAGTGCCGGGTTGGTGCGCCCGCGCCGCGACCCGCACACCGGCTACCGCGTCTACGACGAGGCCGCCGTAAGGGACGCCCGGCTGGCCCACCAGCTCCGGCGCGGCGGCTACCTGCTGGAACAGATCGCCCCGCTGATCGACCAGGTGCGGACCGCGGGCGGGCTGGAGCCGCTGGAGGCCACGCTGTCCGACTGGCACGGTCGGCTGTCCGCGCGCGGCCGGGCGATGCTGGCCGGGGCCGCGGAGCTGGAAGCCTACCTCCGCCAGCGGGCATGACCCGGCCCAGGGCGTGCCCCGGACCGGCCGGGGACGGTCCCGGGCCAGGCTCTGACTACTGAGAGCTGACGATCCCGGGACCCCTAGGTCAAGACGGCACGGTCAGGACCATCTTGCCGGTGGTGCGGTCCCGTTCGCCCAAGGCGTGCGCCTTGGCAGCCTCGGCGAGGGGAAAGGTCGCCTCCACGTGGGCGCGTAGAACGCCCCGGCCCACCAGGTCGGCGATCGCGTTCATGCCCTGGTGGTCGGACTCCACCAGCAGCGTCTCCACCCGGACCCCCGCACGCGCGGCCCTGGCGGCCTCGTCCGGGTCCTGGCCGGGCAGGATCGACACCAGGGTCCCTCCCGGGCGCAGCACGTCCAGGGAGCGGGCCCGGGTGTCCCCGGAAATGGGGTCCAGCACCACGTCGACGTCCTTGACCGCCTCGGCGAAGTCGACCTCGCGGTAGTCGATCACCTCGTCGGTGCCGAGCTCGCGCAGGAACCCGTGCTTGGGCTTGCTGGCGGTACCGATGACGTACGCGCCCAGGGACTTGGCGATCTGCACCGCCACGTGGCCGACCCCGCCCGCGGCGGCGTGGACGAGCACCCGCTGCCCCTCCTGCACACCAGCGGTGTCGACCAGCGCCTGGTAGGCAGTGAGGGAGACCAGTGGCAGGGCACCGCCCTGGACGTGGTCGATCCCGTCGGGCTTGTGCGCGAAGGCCCGCGCGGGCCCGGTGACGTACTCGGCGTGCGAACCGACCCCGTGAGGGTAGGGCAGCATCCCGAAGACCTCGTCACCCGGCTTGAAGAGCGTGACGCCGTAGCCCACGGACTCCACGACCCCGGACACGTCCCAGCCCAGGACGAGGGGGAGGCGGTTCAGGAACAGCCCGCCCGCGCGGTGCTTCCAGTCGGTCGGGTTGACCCCGGCGGCGCGGACCGAGACCAGGATCTGACTGGGTCCCGGTGCGGGGCGGGGTACGCGGACCTGCTGGAGAACGTCGGGCCCGCCGTGGCTTTCCTGCTGGATGGCGACCATGGTCGCGCTGTGATCGTTGGTCATGTTCCCAGGTTGCCGGGTCTGTCCCGGCCGCGCCATGGCATGATTGTCATCTTTGGATAGGATCATGCCATGGCTGTTCCACACCGTGTCGCGGTCCTGGCCCTAGAGGGCGTCTACCCCTTCGAGCTGGGGATGCCCGCCCGGGTCTTCGGTGCCGTGGGCGAGCACCGGTACCAGGTGTTGACCTGCGGCATCGACGAAGGTCCGGTACGCACAAACGCCGACTTCAGCATCGCCGTCGAGCACGGCCCCCGCGCCTTGGCCACCGCCGACACCGTGGTGATCCCGCCCTTCGACTGCGAGCTCCTCACGCGCGACCTGTCGCCCGATCTCGTCACCGTGCTGGAGTCGGTGCGGCCGAAAACGCGCGTGGTGTCGATCTGCACCGGGGCGTTCGTCCTGGCCAGCGCCGGATGGCTGGACGGGCGCCCAGCCACGACGCACTGGGGCCTCACCGAGCTGTTCCGGTCCTGGTTCCCGCGGGTCGACCTCGACCCCGACGTGCTGTTCGTCGACGACGGCGACATCCTGACCTCAGCTGGGGCCGCCTCGGGCATGGACGTGTGCCTGCACCTGGTCCGCACCGACCAGGGGAGCGAAGTCGCCAACCGGGTGGCCCGGGCGTGCGTGGTGCCGCCCTGGCGTGACGGCGGCCAGGCCCAGTACATCGAGCAGCCGGTGCCCGAGGAGGGGCGCGAGGGGACCGCCGCCACGCGAGCCTGGGCGCTGGAGCGCCTGACCGAGCCGCTCACCCTGGCCGCACTGGCCGAACACGCGCACATGAGCCTGCGCACCTTCATCCGCCGGTTCAACGAGGAGGTCGGGATGAGCCCGGGGAGGTGGATGACCCAGCAGCGCGTGGTGCGGGCCCGCCACCTCCTGGAGTCCACCGACCTTCCGGTGGACGACATCGCCGGGCAAGTCGGCTTCGCCACCGGCACGTCGCTGCGCCAGCACATGCGCGCCGCGATCGGCGTGTCCCCGCTCACCTACCGGCGCACCTTCCGAGGGGCCATGGCCGAGACAGGCTGAGGTCAGGGCCCCGGAACAGTGGCCCATCAGAATCCCGATGGCTGACATTGGGTGCCTCATTGGAAAATGACTACCGAGGGAACTAGCGTCGGTGACGTCGTGGTTCTGACGCTCCGTGAGCGGAGGTTCGGCAACCGGCGACGCGCAACACCATCCAGGCCATCAGCCCGCGCACCTTCGGAGTGACACAGCATGTCCAAGATCCTTTTCGTGATGACCGGCGCCGATTCCTGGACCCTGGCCGACGGCACTAAGCACCCGACCGGTTTCTGGGCCGAGGAGGCCGTGGCCCCCTACGAGGCTTTCAAGGAAGCGGGGCACGAGATCGTCGTCGCCACCCCCGGCGGGGTCGTTCCCCCCGTCGACCAGGGCAGCCTCGCCGCCGGCGCCAACGGCGGCCAGGAGAAGGCGGACCAGGTCAAGGCCGCCCTGGACTCCTTCGACGAGCTCCGCCGACCCGTCAAGCTGGAGGACGTCAACCCGGCCGACTACGCCGCCGTCTTCTACCCCGGCGGGCACGGCCCCATGGAGGACCTGGCGGTGGATCCCGTCTCCGGGCGTCTGCTCACCGCAACCCTGGACGCGGGCACGCCGCTCGGGGTGGTCTGCCACGCTCCGGCCGCCTTCCTGGCCGCCGAGCGCGCCGACGGGAACAACGTCTTCTCCGGCTACCGGGTGTCGGCGTTCACCAACACCGAGGAGGCCCAGGCCGGGCTGGCCGACAAGGCTGCGTGGCTGCTCCAGGACCGCCTCGTCGCCGCGGGCCTGGACTTCCAGGAGGGCGAGCCGTGGGCCCCGAAGGTCGTGGTGGACCGCAACCTGGTCACCGGCCAGAACCCGGCCTCCTCCGCCCCGCTGGCCCAGGAGCTGCTCAAGCAGCTGGGCTGACCATCGGGCCGACCAGGTCCACTGCACGGGCCGGACCTCAGGGTTCGGCCCGCTCCCGTAGGCCGTCCCGGGTGTAGACCCATGCGGTTCCGCAGGTGAAGGGGACCTCCCGGCAGCCCTTGGACAGACACGGCTCCCAGGCCCCGCAGCGCCCCCTCTTCGCCGGGTTGGTCGCGTGCGGATCCGGTTCGTCGGGTCCCAGAGTGGCCAGCAGGGCGTGGGCCTCCTCCGTGCCGAAGGCGGAGACGGCCAGTCCGCGCAGTTCCCGTTCCCGGGCCGGGTCCAGGCCGTCACGGAACACCAGCCGGTCGGAGAGCATCCCCCGCGCCAGGTCGACCACCTCGCGCTGGGCCGGCGTGAGCCGGGGATGTGCCCGCTCGTAGCGGCGCAGGTGCTCCAGCCACAGGTCCCGGCGAGCATCGGGGGAGAGCTCGGAGAAGACGAGACGGCGCCGGACCAGCGGATGGGCGGCGAACTCGTCATAGTCCCGGGGGAGCCTGGCGCGGTTGGCCTCCACCCACTCGCGGGCCAGGGCGTGGTCGGAGCGGGCCAACGCGGGTGTGCGCCCGGCGAGGGCCAGGGACACGACCACCATGCTTCCGGCGATCAGCCCCGGCAGGCGGGGCCGCCGAGGAGTATCCGGGGTGGGGATGCGGGCCCGTTCCCAAGGTGCGCGTCGGCGCTGGCGGCTCAGCTCGCCGAGGGCCTCCAGAACCCGCAGTGTGGCGAGCGCGCCCAGCCCGCGGACGAAGGGGTGGATCATCGATACCCCGCTCCAGCAGCGGACCCGGGTTCCGTGATGGCGAACCAGTGTGGGCACCCATGGGGCGTTGGGCCCCCACTGCCGCAGCCGCCATTCCCGCACGTCCGGATGGGTGAGCGGCAGTGTCTCCAATCTCCCGCTCGAGACCGCCTCCACCGTGGCGGAGATATCCGCGCACCTGCCACAGGAGGAGTCGAAAGCCAACACGTACCGAGCCCGAACGTCCTTCAATGCATTCCCTTCCCGACCACCACCTCCCAGTCTTGAGGCGCGAGAGCCCTTGTGGGGCGGGTTTTCGGAAGTTCACGCAACTAATCGACGGCGCCGAAGCGCAGAAACGACACGAACACGGATGAATCCGTTTCCCCGCCGCCGCTTCCTGCGTTAGCCGGCCCACCTGGAGGGCGGGGTCGTCCCCGCTGAGTAAGAGCACCGGAAAAACCGAAGGCCGGTGGCTGCCAGTGCGTCGTAGGATCCCCGCAACCGAATGGAGGGCCAATGGGCAACGGGCACGGCGGGTGCGACGAGGTCGAGCAGGCGATCGCGGCGGAGCTGCGGTTGCACTCGCCAGGGGTGCGTACCTCGCGGGAGCTGGCCGGGGAGCTGCTGGACCCCGAGTTCGTCGAGGTGGGCAAGTCGGGGCGCCGGTGGGACCGGGATCGGATGCTCGCCGACCTGCCCGCGATGGCCTCCGGCGAACCGATCCGGGTCCTGGACCTGCAAGGAACCCGGATCGCACCCGGGGTCGTGCACCTGACGTACGCCACCTCGGCGGGTGAGCGCCATGCCCTGCGCAGCTCGCTGTGGCGGCGCGGCGCCGACGGCCGGTGGCGGATGTTCTACCACCAGGGCACACCTTCGGCGCTCCCACAGGGCTCATCGTAGAACCCCTTCACCTGAGTTCAAGGCAGCTGGGAGCCGAGACCGCGCCCCGGGCCACTCCTGCCCGGCCCGGGCCCAGCCCTGCCGTAGCATATAGTCGAGTTCGACTAATCTATTTCGACTATAGGATGAAGCCGGTGGCACCCAGACGCAAGAACACCAACCCGCTGGCCCTGGCAGTCATGGGACTGCTCCAGGAACGGCCCATGCACCCCTACGAGATGGCCTCCACACTGCGCGAGCGCCACATGGACACCACGTTCAAGCTCAGCACAGGCACCCTCTACAGCACCGTGGAGGCACTCGTCCGCGACGGCTGGATCCTGCCCCACGCCACCGTCCGCGAGGGCAACCGCCCCCAGCGCACCGTCTACGCGCACACGGAGCTGGGGGAGCGCGAATTCCTCGCCTGGCTCGACTCGATCATCCGCACCCCGTCACCGGAGTACCCCGTCTTCCTGTCCGCCGTCGCCTACCTCGGCGCCCTCGGCCCCGGCCGTGCCCAGCAGGCGCTGACCCAGCGCGCCGACCTGCTGCGAGAGCAGATCGAGGCGGCGCGCACCGACCTCGAGGAGGTCACCGCCGCCCACGAACTGCCCCGGCTGTTCCTCATCGAGGTCGAGTACGCCGTGCACATGAGCGAGGCCGAACTCGCCTGGGTCACCCGCACCCTCGACGAGATCCGCACCGGGAGCCTGCCCTGGCCCGCCGCCCCGGCCACCGAGGAGGCCGAATGAGCACACGGACCGACACCGACGTCCTCGTCGCGGGGGCCGGGCCCGCCGGGCTCATGCTCGCCATCGAACTCCACTCCCGCGGCGCGCACGTGACCGTGGTGGAAGCCCAGTCGGAGCGCTCGGGTTTCAGCCGCGGCTTCACTCTCAATTCCCGCAGCCTGGACCTCCTCGCCCGCCGCGGCCTTGCCGAACCGTTCCTGGAGGAGGGGTGGCGCACACCGCACGCGCCCTTCGTGAGCCTGCCGGTCACGGCCGACCTGACCGGGGCCGCCACCGACCACCCCTTCACCCTGGGCATCGCACAGAACCGGGTCGAGGAACTCCTGGAAGAACACCTCCTCGACTCCGGCACCACGGTCCTGCGCGGTCACCCGCTCAGCGATCTCAGCCAGGGTCCGGACGCGGTCACCGCCTCCCTCGACACCCCGAGCGGTCCGCGCACCCTGCGCGCCGCCTACCTGGCGGGATGCGACGGCAGCCGCAGCACCGTACGCAGACGGTCCGGAATCGACTTCCCCGGAACCGGGGCCAGCACCTACACCCTCATGGGCGACGTCGTCCTCGGCGACAAGGAGGAGATCGGTTTCGGCGTCACCGAAGGCCCCGGCGGCCAGCTCTTCGCCGTACCGCGCCCCGACCACGTGCGCCTGGCCGTCGAGGACCCCGCACCGCCGGGCGACGTCCGGGAGGCGGTCACCCCGGAGCGGTTCCGCGAGGTGGTGGAGGGTGTGCTCGGCCGCTCCCTGGACATCGAACGGGCCCTGTGGCTGACCAGGTTCGGCGACGCCGCGCGCCAGGCAGCGACCTACCGGCAGGGGCGGGTGCTGCTGGCCGGCGACGCCGCCCACATCCACCCGCCGTCCGGGGCCACCGGGGTGAACGTGGCCCTGGACGACGCGGTCAACCTCGGCTGGAAGCTGGCCGCCGAGGTGGCGGGGACCGCACCGGAGGGCCTCCTCGACAGCTACCACGGCGAACGCCACCCCGCCGGGGCCGCGGTCCTGGCCAGCACCCGCGCCCAGGCGCTCCTGGGTCAGGCCGGACCGGAGCTGGAACCGGTGGTCGAGCTACTCACCCGGGTCTTCTCCCACCCCGACGCGGGCCGTGCCCTCGCTGAGGCCGCCACCGGCCTGGACACCCGGTACGAGACGCACGCCCGGGATCCGGAGGCACACCCCTGGGTGGGGAGGATGGTCCCCGATGTGTGCGGCCGCACCTCCGTGGGAGACACGTCGCTGTCCCGACTACTGGCTGAGGGAAGACCAGTCCTCCTTGGCGCACCCACCGAGACCGAGGGCCTCACCCTGGCCGAATGGGAGGGGTCCGGTACGGCCTCGGCTGTTCTGGTGCGCCCCGACGGGCACGCGGTCTGGGTACGCACCGAGGACGGGCGTGAATCCGGACCTCTGGGGGAAGCACTCGCCCGCTGGTGCCCGCGCGGCTGAGTTCGAGGGCCGGACTCGGGACGGTGAGTTCGACATCACCCTGGAAACGCAGGTCCAAGCGCATTTCGGGCTCAGATTTCAGGTCCCAGACGGCCGAGCGCGGGTAGTGTGTGCGCAGAGTGGCGGCCGTGAGGCCAGCCGGGATTGCGCCACGGACAGGCCCGCAAGACGCAGCGGTACGGCCTGTTCCGTCCCCAGACCGCGCATATCGATCTCCGCCTGTACCCACCGGGCCTGGACCACTTCAGCGTGCTCCAACAGACTCCACTCGGCCGGAGCCAACCACGTGCCCCACAGGCTCCAGAGTGCCCGGAGCCGGCGCGGAGCGAATAAGTAGGCGATTCTTCAGAGCCACATCCAGAGACCCGGCCCGGACCATGAGGGTGCGGGGCGTCAAGCTGGAGCGGAGAAGACGACAACAAACACGAGGTGCCCGATGACCAGCGTCTGCCCGCACTGCGGTTGGCCCGACGGCCAGCCCTTCTCGGTGCTCTCCCAGCACCGGACCGGAGCCGGACTCACCGTGTGGTCGCGGTGTGCCTGCGGGTCGACGCAGGTCCGCGAGGTCGGTGTCGCGGGCACCCGGATCATCTCGCGCGGCCGCCCCACCCAGGCACACCAGAACCCGCCCTGCGCCGCCTGAGACCAGACGGGCGCCCCGCGCCCTCGGCCGCGCGAGTTGTCCACAGGCGCGGCGGCGGTGATCGTGGGCCCCCGCCGGTCCGCGATACGGTTACGGGCATGGGGAACACACCGGCACGGCCGTCCACTTCGGCCGAGGACTACGTGAAGGTCATCTACGACCTCCAGGAGCGAGGCACCGGACCGGTGACCATCTCCGGGATGGCCGAGCGGCTAGCCGTGTCCAACTCATCCGTGTCCGGGATGCTCCGCAAACTCAACGAACTCGGTTTCGTTGAGCACCAGCGCTACGGAAACGTCAGCCTGACCGACACCGGGACCAAGGCCGCCCTGGCGGTACTGCGCCGCCACCGGCTCCTGGAGACCTACCTGGTGGCTGAGCTAGGCTACTCCTGGGACGAGGTCCACGACGAGGCTGAAATCCTCGAGCACGTGGTTTCGGACAAGTTCGTTGACCGCATCGCCACCCACCTGGGCGACCCGGTGGTGGACCCGCACGGCGACCCCATCCCCACCAAGGAGGGCTCCATAGTCGAGCGGGAGTCCGTGCTTCTCTCCGACGCCGAGGCCGGGACCTCTGGGGTGATCGTCCGGGTCAACGACACCGACCCCGAGCTCCTGCGCTACCTCGCCGACATCGACATCGGCATCGGCATGCGCGTAGAGGTCGTCGAGCGCCTGCCCTTCGCCGGATCGATCCAGATCTCGGTCCACCCGGAGAAGGACGACGAGGTGCGTGACCAGGCCCTGGGCCTGGTCGCCGCCGAAGCCCTGTGGCTCAGCCCCGAGCAGTAAGGTAGGGGGCCGGACATGTCCTCTCAGCCTGCGGGTGAAGAGTCCTCCGAACCCTGGTACCCGGTGCCGATGCCCTCACCAGGCGGCTACACCGCCGATGAGCTGGACCGTTGCGGTGAGCTTCCGCCACACACCGAGCTGATTGACGCGAGCCAGGTCTTCTCCCCCTTCGCGGGGGACGTCCAGGCGCTTGTGCGTTCGGTACTCGACCGTTACCGCGGCGAAGCGTCTCCGGTAGAGGCCGAGGAGGAGGGGCGTCCGGGGGTCATGTTGACTTCCTCCCTCTCCTGAAGTGAGAGGGATTCCGACCAGACCCAAGGGTCTGGTGGCGCTGTCCGCCTCGCGGCGGCAGCAGGTTCCTGCTTCTGCCGTGCCAGCCCTTGGACAGGATCGCCCGGTTCAACCCCGCCTTCTGCCGCACCCTCTTCCCAGGAGACTCTGCGGTGCCCTTGGCCGAGCGGGTCATGTTCTTCGTGTTGAGCTTCTCCAACACCACGACCGCGTTCTTGTCACACAACACGTGCGCGGTCTGGGCGCTGAAATCGGCGCGCCGGGCCCGCACCCGCCCGGTCACCCGCGACAGGGCCCGCTTGGTCTTGGCCCGATTGTTCGATCCCTTGCGGCGCCGGGCCATCTGGCGGCGCAGCCGGCGCTCCCGCTCGATCTCCTTGGGGGTTTGGAAGGTGCGGTCGAACAGGTCGCCTTCGGAGGTGGCCACCGCCACCGCCACACCCCGGTCCACCCCCACCGCCGAATCGGGAACCGCATGCGAGGTCGACGTGTGCTCGCCGTCTTCGCAGAGCAGGGACACGTACCAGTGCGCCCCGTCGCGGCGCACGGTCGCCGAGCGGATGGTGCCCTTGGGCGCGCGGGACCAGCGGAAGCGCACCCACCCGAGTTTGGGCAGCTGCACCCGCCCCCAGCGGCCCAGGCGCTCGACGGTGATGCTCGGCCCGTCGGGGAAGCGGAACGAGGGTTTCCAGTGGTGTTTGGCGCGGAAGTTGACGTTGAAGGTGCCGTGCTGGGTGCAGGCCCGGTCCAGGTCCTTGAGGGTCTGCTGCAGGATGTGCGAGGGAGCGGCCTTGAGCCAGGTCTCCTCGGTCTTGGCCTGGGCCAGCTGCCCAGCTTGGAGGTGGTAGCCGCAGTAGGGGGTGGCATAGCCGCACTGCCACCGGTCCCTGATGTGGCGGCGCTGGTCCAGGACGGTGTTCCGCACCGCCCGGCAGACATCGCCGTACTCGGCGCACTGGCGGGCTTGGGCGTCGGTGAGCGCCAGCCGGTACCGGTATCCCGTCAGCACAGCACACACCCCCCGTTGGTCTTGGTGGGGACCGTATCGGGAGGGTGTGACGTTTCTTGGCGGGGGCGGTGATCCCCGCCCTGAAGGGACGGGGTCTGCACCGCCAGAGAACCGGATCAAACTGGGGTACGCCGACCCGCACAGCGACATCCTGAGTGTCCAGGTCCAGGCCGCCGATGCCGAGTGGTGTTCCTGGTTTCCTCTGGCCGCGGTCGCGTTGGTGATCGAAGTGGCCCCTGCTGGCGAGTCGTCCCGGTCCGCGGAACGGGCACGGGCACACCTAGCGACCGGTGTCCCCCCTTCTGGTCGTTCGAGGAGGACGCGGACGCCACGGTAGTGCACGTCCACGAACTCGCTAACGATGCGAGATCCGCTCGACCAACCGTGCTGCGGGACTGCCTCCAGGCAGCACGGCCGTTCGAGGTCGACTTCGACCTCAGCAGGATCCGGCCGGTGCGAAGCTGACCCGCGCGATCAGGGCTCCCCTCCCGGGGTAGGACCTCCTCGGAAAAGTCCTCGGAAGGGAGCGCAGCATGGCCACCAAGGTAGGTAGGGTCCAACTCGACGAGGTTGAGGAGACCCTGCTGTGGACCGTGTACAGCAAGGTGCTCGACTTCCGGAACGCACACCCGGTGCTGGGCGACATCTGGGCCGTGGACGTGTTCGACCGCCTCGACTTCGATCAGCGCGCGCTCCGCGGGGCGACCGACAACCGGTACATGGTGCTGCTGCGGGCCCGGTGCATCGACACGTGGGCGCGGCGGTGGATCGCCGAGAACCCCGAGGGCACCGTCCTGCACCTGGCCTGCGGGCTGGACGCCCGGGCGCTGAGGCTGGGCCTGCCGCGCGGCGGGCGCTGGTTCGACCTGGACCTGCCCAGCGTCGTCGAACTCCGCCGCGGCCTGCTGCCCGAACCCGAGGGCTACCGACTGCTGTCCGGCTCGGTCACCGACCCCGACTGGCTCGACCAGGTCCCCGCCGACGCTCCCGTGCTGGTCATCGCCGAGGGCCTGGTCGAGTACCTGCCCACGGAGCAGACACGGCTGCTCCTGGACCGCCTGGTCGACCACTTCTCCCGAGGAGGAGAACTGGTCTTCGACACGGTGCGGCCCTGGGTGGGCCGGATGGCGCGGATGGTCGGCCGACAGATGCACGGCATGGCCGACCCCCGAAGCCCCGAGCACTGGAACCCGCGACTGGCGCTGGCTGAGGACTTCCCCCTGATGTCCGGCCACGAGGAAGTCCCCGAACGCTTCTACCGGGCCTCTTATCAGCTGATGAACGGGTGGGAGCCCACCCGTTCAGCCATGCGGGTCTCGCGCTTCCGCTTCTGAGAGGTCGCCTGCCGCGCACCGTCCCGTGTGCCACGCACCCGTCACGCGTCGGGTCGGGCCCCCGGTATGCCGGCGTCGATGACGAAACTGGCCCGGTCGCGGATGGGCGCCCCCGGCTCGCTCACGTAGTTGACCACCCGGTAGTCGGCGGTCCACTCCGTCGGGGTGACCGTGTTGCGCACGTAGCCGCGATGGCGGTTGATGAACCTGATGTGCGGGTTCTCCGCGAGCTGGACCGCGTCGGTGGGGTCCTGTTCCGATCCGTCCCGGCCGCTGGTGAAGGACGTGCCCACCAACTCGGTGGCGACCGTCGCCGACTCCGGGTCGTCGAAGTCGGCCTTGACGTCCACCACGTAGTTGGCGTGCACGTCCCCGGTGATCACGACCGGGTTTGCCACCCCGGCGAGCTCGTCGCGGACACTGTTCCGCTCCACCATGTAGTTGTCCCAGGCGTCGTCGCTGAAGTGGGTGGGCGGGCCCTCGGCGAAGTCGCGCTGGGAGAAGAAGACCTGCTGGGCCAGGATGTTCCAGGTCGCGGAGGAGTCCGCCAGCCCTCGAGACAGCCACCGGCGCTGGTCCGCGCCGAGCAGGGTGCGTTCGGGGTCTTCGCGCTCGGAATCCTCCACCTGCTCGTCCCGGTACTGGCGCGTGTCCAGCAGGTGCAGGTCGACCAGGTTCCCGAAGGCCAGCCTGCGGTACAGGTGCAGGTCGGGTCCGGCGGGGCGTTGGGCGGCGCGCAGAGGCATGTGCTCGTAGTAGGCCTTAAGCGCGTGCTCGCGGCGGATCAGGAACTTCTCCGGGGGTATGTCCTCCTCGTAGGAGATGTCGTCGGCCCAGTTGTTCTCCAACTCGTGGTCGTCGAAGACCACCGCCCACGGGAAGGCGGCGTGCGCCGCTTGGAGGTCGTGGTCGGTCTTGTACTGGGCGTGCCGGAGCCGGTACTCGGTCAGAGAGCGGGCCTCGGTCTCGGGGAAGTGTCCGCGGCCGATGTCGCCCTGGTCTGGGGTCTCGTAGATGTAGTCGCCGAGGAAGGCCACCAGGTCCAGGTCCTCCTCCGCCAGGTGGGCCTGGGCGGTGTAGTACCCGTGGGTGTAGCTCTGGCAGCTGGCGAAGGCGAAGGTGAACCGGTCCAGGCGGCTGCCGGGCAGGGGGGCGGTCCTGGTCCGGCCCACTGGACTGATCTCGCCCGCGGCGCGGAACCGGTAGAAGTAGTCGGCCCGGGGGCGCAGGCCCTCCACTTCCACGTGTACCGAGTGTGCGTGGTCGGGGCCGGTGCTGACCGTGCCGGAGGCGGCCAGGGCCGCGAAGTTCTCGTCATGGGAGACCTGCCACTCCACCTCCACCGTGCGGTCGGGCATACCTCCCAGGCCGTTCTCGGCGAGGGGGTCGGGTGCGAGGCGGGTCCAGAGCACGACGCCGTTGTGGAGGGGGTCACCGGAGGCGATACCCAAGGAGAAGGGTTCGGAGATCACGGGGCCTCGGGGAGTAGGGGTGGCCGCGAGGGCGGAGGGCGTGACCAGAGTGCTACCCAGAGCGGCCGCGCCCAATGTGACCGCACCGCCGACAAGTGCCTGTCGGCGGGTCGTGGCGAGTCCTGAGACGGGGGATCGGGACGGATCGGGGGATGCTGTGGTGCCCGGCATGCACGGTCTCCTGGAGATCGTGGGAGGAACCGCCCCGACGGATACGAGGCGGGAAGGACCGTGGTCAATCCCGCCACGGGGAACGGTACGTCCCAACCCCTACGCGGTGAACGTTACCCTCCGTTTGGTAACGAGAAAATGACCGAGAGTTACTTCCTGGGCTTTCGTGTCCCCGCGGGAGTTAGGATCGGCGCGGTCGCCTCCCCGAGACCGAAGGGAACCCGTGGGTTACAGACTCGACGCCGTCGTCGCTGAGGCCCCGCTCCTGCGCTGCGCCATCCGCGGCCTCGCCCGTGCCCGTCCCGTCGCCCTGCACCAAGACTTGGGCCTCCTCCCGGTCACCTGCGACCTCGTGGACCAGGACGACGACATCGTGGTCGACGACCCACCCGGTTTCCTCCTGCTGACCGACTGGCTTGTAGAACGGATAGCCGCCTGTTCGGCCCGTGGCCCGCTCGCCTACCTGGAGGCCGACTTCTTCGGCGGGGTCGGCTCGCAGCAGGCAGTCGTGTGGGAACGGGGCGAGATCGTGCTGGGACCCCTGCATCTACCGGTGGGCGCATCCGCACCCGCGAGCGGATCGCCGCTCTCCCAAGCCCTGCGCTACCTGGGCGTGGCCACCGGCCCCGGCGATCATGACGAGTTCGACGCCTCGGGCCTGGGGACCCACCGCTCCAGTGAGAAGTGGGTGGAATTCGGGGCATCTCTCCCGGGGGACTAGGCGCCGACGGTTCCTAGGGAGGCTCTGGATGCCTGGCGGCGGCCGGTCCGGATCCCCTAACCTGGACGCATGAACCAGCGACATTAAGTCCCAGGCTGCGGCCGAGGCCGGTCCGAGGCGAACGCCCGCGGGCCACCGGGTGACCACCACCCCGGTGTCCGTTGTTCGCCCGACCGAAAGACCTCCATGACCACCCTGCCCTCACGCGCGTCCGACGCGCGGCTGTCAAGGCTGACCCGGCCCGTCTACGCGTACGCGTTCTTCACGGAGTTCATCCTCCTCTATCCGCTGTACGCCCTGCTGTTCACCGAGACCGGACTGTCGGTCGCCCAGATCAGCTCGCTCTTCGTCGTCTGGTCCCTCACCGGCGTGCTCCTAGCCGTTCCCGCCGGAACCTGGGCCGACATCGTGCCCCGCCGCCACCTGCTGGCCGCCGCACCGGTGCTGGCCGGGGCCGGGTTCGCGCTCTGGCTGACCTTCCCCTCCTACGGGGTGTTCGCCCTCGGCTTCGTCCTGTGGGGCGCGGGCGGCGCCCTGTCCTCAGGAGCTTTCGAGGCGCTCGTCTACACCGAACTCGCACACCGGGGCTCCGCTTACCGCTACGCCCGCGTCATGGGTGTGACCCGGGCCTTGGGTGTGGCGTCGGTGGGCGCGGCCACAATGCTCGCCGTGCCGGTGATGGCCCACGGCGGCTACGCGGCGATCGGCGCGGCCAGCGTGGCCGCCTGTGTCCTGTGCGCCCTGTCCGGTTTGGCTCTGCCGGAGAACCGCGCCGCGAGCGGGGACCCCGGCGGCGGGGGCGACCAAGCCTCCGAGCCCGGTTACCGCGAGACCATGCGGGTCGGCCTGGCCGAGGCCCGCCGCAGCCGGACCGTGCGCGGCGCGATCGTGCTGGTCGTCCTGATCACCGCGTTCTGGGAGACGCTGGAGGAGTACATCCCCCTGCTGGCCTCCTCTGCGGGCCTCGCCACCGAAGACGTACCCCTGGTGGTGCTGACGGTGTGGACCTGCGTCACGGTGGGTGGTCTGCTGGCCGGACCGGCGGCCCGCCTGAACCACCTGACCCTCGGCGCGCTCCTCGTCCTGGCCGCGGTCGCGATCGGCGCGGGAGCCCTTCTGGCCAATCCGGTGGGCTGGGTCCTGCTCGGATGCGGTTTCGGTGTGTGCCAGATGATGAGCGTGGTGGCCGACGCCCGACTCCAGGACAGCATCTCCGGCCCCAGCCGGGCCACCGTCACCTCGCTGGCCGGCATGGGCACGGAGACGGTGGGAATCACGACGTTCCTGCTGTACACCGGGGTGTTCCTGGCCGTGGGACACGGCCCGGCCTTCGCGGTGTTCGCCGCTCCGTACCTGCTCGCCGCTGTGCTGATGGCCTGCGGCGGCCGCCGCAGGACCACGGGCGCGGAGCACTGATCAGGGCATTGACCAGTCAACCCGCGGGCGGGTCGAACCTCTCCGGAGAATTCCTGTCGCCAGAAAGCCGATAGGACCGAACCCTTCCGGCTCACCACGCGTCTCCACCTGTGTCGGGACATCCATACCCGACACGGATGCGGCGGGCCCCGAGTCCGCCGCAGTGCACCGTGCCCGAGGACGGCGGGCCACGGCGCTCGGGCCGTAGGTGACGAGGGACCACCTACGGCCCGACCACTTTCCCGAAGGCCTCTATTCAAGGCCTTGCGCCCGTGAATAACATCGTTTCTTGTGACACACCAGACGACGAACACCGCGAACAGTGACGGCCCGGACACCGCGCACGTGCGCGGAATCGGTGTCAGTTATACCGATCGCGGAGCGGGATGCCCCGTCCTGTTCATCCACGGTCACCCCTTCGACAAGAGCATGTGGGAACCCCAGGTCAGAGCACTGGCTGGGCGGGGCTACCGGACCATCGTCCCGGACCTGCGCGGCTACGGCCGCACCACCGTCCTCCCTGGTTTCACCTCGATGGACTCCTTCGCCCGAGATCTCGCGGCCCTCCTGGACCACCTGGAGATCGACGTGGTCAACGTGGTCGGCCTGTCCATGGGCGGCCAGATCGCGCTGGAGATGTACCGGCTCTTCCCCGACCGGGTGGACTCGCTGACGCTGGCGGCGACCAACCCGATGCCGGAGACCGAACAGGGAAAGCTCTCCCGCAAGCGCATGGCCGCGCGCCTGCGCGAAGAGGGGATGCGCGGCTACGCCGACGAGATGCTGGTCGGCATGATGACCGCCGACAACGTGCGCGACCTGCCCGCGGTCGCCGACCACGTGCGCGCGATGATGTACGCGGCCCCGCCCGAGGGCGCTGCCGCCGCGCAGCTGGGCCGGGCCGAACGCCCCGACCACACGGTGCTGCTGCCCCGTATCTCGGCCCCCACCCTGCTGGTGGTGGGCCAACACGACGGTTTCACGCCGCCCGAGGGCGCTGAACTGATGCACGTCCAGGTACCGGACTCGGCCGTGGAGATCGTCGAGGGCGCGGGACACCTGCCCAACCTGGAACGCCCGGACCGGTTCAACGAGGTGCTGCGCCGTTTCCTGGAGCAGGCCAGGACCCGCTCCAGGGCACTCTGAACGGGTCGCCGCCCTGACCGACGCCCCCTCCTGACACAAGACTCCTACATATCAGGAGATGAGCATCCCGGCGATGGCGGCGCTCATCAGGTTGGCCAGGGTCCCGGCGAGGATGGCGCGCAGGCCCAGGTCGGCGATGTCGCCCCTACGACTGGGGGCCAGGCTGCCCAGGCCGCCCAGCAGAATCGCTAGCGAGGAGAGGTTGGCGAAGCCGGTCAGCGCGAACGTGGTGATCGCCGCGGTCTTGGGACTGAAGTCGTCGGCCTGTGGGCCGAAGTCCACGAAGGCCACGAACTCGTTCAGTACGATCTTTTGCCCCACGAAGCTGCCGGAGGCCACCGCCTCGCTCCACGGCACGCCCACGAGCGTCATCACCGGGGCGAACAGGTAGCCGATCAGCTGCTCGAAGCTCAGGTCCGGGGCGCCGAAGAGCCCACCGACCGCGCCCAGTAGCAGGTTCATCAGGGCGATCAGCGAGATGAACGCCAACAGCATGCCGCCGATGGTCGCGGCGAGTTTGAGACCGTCGGCCGCTCCCCTGGCGGCGGCGTCGATGACGTTGCGCGGCTTGTCCTGCTCGGGTTCCACCTCGTTCGACTCGCCCGACCCACTCTCCTGCTCCGTCTCGGTCGCGTCGCTCGTCCCAGCCTCGCCGGGCACGCCGACCGGGGACGAGGTGGGCGCGGCGCCCGGACCGTTGAGCCCTGCGGCGGTGACCGCCTCGGTGGAAACCGCGGGCCGCTCGGTCTCGGGAATGATGATCTTGGCCATCAGCAGCCCCGCTGGAGCTGCCATGAAACTCGCCGCGATCAGGTAGTCCAGTCGCGCGCCCAGCAGCGCGTAGCCGAGCAGCACCGTCCCGGCCACGGTCGAGACCCCGCCGACCATCACCGCGAACAGCTCCGACCTGGTCATCCGCTTCAGGTAGGGGCGGATGAACAGAGGTGCCTCGGTCTGTCCCACGAACATGTTGGCGGCGGCGTTCATCGACTCCGCCCGGCTCGTGCCGAGCACCCAGTGCAGGGCGCCGCCGATGACGTTGACGATCCGCTGCATGATGCCCAGGTAGAAGAGCACCGAGACCAGGGACGCCACGAAGATGACCACGGGGAGCACCTGCAAGGCGAAGACCGTGCCCTCGCCCTCGACCAGGTCGCCGAACAGGAAGGCGATCCCGTCGTCGGAGGCGGAGATGACCGCGCCGACCCCGTTCGAAGCCCACGTGAGCGCTTGCTGACCGGGCTCCCAGTAAAGGACCACCACCCCGATAACCACCTGAATGGCCAGCGCACCGGCAACCGGGCGCAGCTTGATCGCGCGGCGGTCGGTGGAGACGGCGACCGCGATGGCGATCAGAGCAGCCATGCCGCCTACTCCCCAGAGTATGTTCATCATTCTCTCTCGCTCTTGGTTGCCGACGGCTCGGTCCGAGGCTGGGGCGGCACAGCAGGGTCTCGGTGAAGTGGGCGCTGAAGTCGCGCGGCCCGGTGCCCAGGGCCACCCGGCCGGTGTGGCGGGTACGGGCGAGGATGTGCGGCGGGTAGTTGAAGCGGGCGGCCTTGTCCTCGGGCAGGTACACGGTCTGACCGCGCCCCAGCTCGCTCGCGCATTCGACGGCGACCGTTCCGGTGCCCGTGGTCACGAAGGACTCGTCGGCCGCGACCCCGACCGCCAGCGGGTCGTGCAGCGGGCAGGAGCTCTGCCTGTGGTTGGAGTCGTAGGCCTTCAGGTCCCACAGTCCGGTGCCGAGCAGGTACTGCAGAGCGACGGCGTCGTCCAGCCCCGGATCGCTGTCCAGGACGATGGGGGCGGCTGCCACGGCATACCTCTCTGTCGGTAAACGTTCTCCCATGCGCTGCTAGGTGATCTTCCCCATGTCAATTCCTAGCTATCAAAAGTCAAGGTCAAAGACGCTCACCCTAGGGATGTGTCGATGATAACGTTTACCCTCATCTGCTCGCGGACGATGAGGGGAACACATGCCAGAGGTGACACTGCGCGAGGTGGCTCAAGAGTCGGGCTACTCCGTGGCCACCGTCTCCCGCGTCCTGGCCGGCACCCGCACCGTCGGAGCGCAGACCGAGCGCAGGGTCCGCGCGGTCGCCGCGCACCTGGGCTACCGACCCAACCAGGTGGCCCGCGCGCTGCGCAGTCGCTCGACCGGAACCATCGGCATGGTCCTGCCACAGATCACCAACCCGTTCTTCCCCGCGCTCGTGCGCGCCGTGGAGCACGCGCTGCACAGCCGCGGCCGCGCCCTGCTCATCGCCGACTGCGACGACGACCCGGCCGTGGAGGCCGACCGAGTCAGCACGCTCCTGGACCGCCAAGTGGACGCGCTGCTGGTGATCCCCGTGCACGAGGAGCACAGTCGGGTGGCGGTGCGCGCCGCGGCCGAGCGTGTGCCCGTAGTGCAGCTGGACCGCCGCTGCGGCACCGACGTCGCCGACACCGTGGCCGTCGACAACACCGCCGGGATGGCCCTGGTACTGGACCACCTGGCCCGTACGGGCCGCAGCCGCCCCTGCTTCCTCGGCTCGGACGGGACCGACTCCGCCGCCGTGGAACGGCGCGCCGCCTACCAAGGCGCCCTCTCGGCCCGGGACCCTGAGGGGGCCTCCCGCGTGGTGCTGGGCGACTTCTCCGTGGAGTGGGGCCGCGCCGCCGCCGAGCATGTGTGGCCCGACCGTCCCGACGCGCTCGTGTGTGCCAACGACCTGATCGCGGTCGGTGCCATGCAGCAGCTGCGCCGGATGGGCGCGGACGTGCCCGGTCAGATCGCCGTCACCGGGTTCGACGACGTCGCGATCGCCTCCCTCGCCGAACCCGCCCTGACCACCGTCCGGCAACCTGTCACCGGACTTGCTGAGGAGGCCGTGCGCCTGCTCGACCAGTGCCTGGGTGAGCAGGGGTCCAGACCGAACCACGCGGTGCGCCTGGCCCCCGAGCTCGTCGAGCGCGCCTCGACCGCAGCTCGTACGAAGGAAGCACATTGATCGCAGTCGTCGGAAGCTTCAACTTGGACGTCGTCACCGCCGTACCCCGGCACCCGGTGCCGGGCGAGACCGTGCCGGGCGGGGAGATCGCCCACCACACTGGCGGCAAGGGCCGCCAACCATGCGGTGGCCGCCACGCCGGGGACGGCGACCGGCCGCGCGCATATCGCGGTTGACCGTACGGGTGAGAACACCATCATCGTCAGTCCCGGCGCGAACGCGTACGTGAGCGCCGCCGACTGTGCGGGGGCCGCCGGGGGTGCTGCGCGGCGCGAGGGTGACCCTGTTGCAGCAGGAGGTACCCGAGGAGGCCAACCACGCGGCCGCGCGCCTGGCCTGCCAGGACCCGCTCTAGGGCACTCTGAACCACCCACCCCTTCGCATCGCTGTATTCGCCACGGTCAGCGCTTCGGCGCGTTGTGCCAAGATGTTCGCCATCCCTCGACATCGGCGTGAAGGATTCCCCGTATGGCCCCACGGACGAACAGCACACCGCACGGGGTCAGGGCCGCGCGCCACTGGGGCGCAACTACTGGCGGCTTCTCACCGCGAGCGGGCTGAGCAACCTGGGCGACGGGATCGCGATCGTCGCTCTTCCCTCGATGAACGCGGCGATCCTGGTGCTGTACGCCCAGGACGTGCTCGGCTTGGGCTCGGTCGGTTACGGTCTGCTGCTGGCCACGGTCGCTGTGGGTATGGTGCTCGGCGCGCAGGTGGTGCCGTGGCTAATCCCGCGCCTGCCGCCTGGCGCCACTCTGGTCTGGGTTCTGGCTGCGCAAGCGGTGGCCTACACCGCGATCGCGTTAGTCCCCAGCACGGCGCTGTTCGCGCTGTTGTGGGTCGTGGTCGGGTTCACGACTATGTGGTGGAACATCCTGACCATCTCGCTACGCCAGCGGATCATCCCGGACCCGCTGCTCTCGCGAGTCCTGTCCGCCTTCCGCACCATGGGTCTCGGCACCGCGGCGATCGGCATGGCCTTGGGCGGGCTCACCGCCTCGCTCCTGGAGTCCCCGGTGGGCCGCGAGACCGCGCTGTCCACCCCGTTCCTGCTCGCGGGCCTGATCAGCTTCGCCTTGGTGGTGGTCTCGGCTCAGTCGATGACCACCGCTCGCATCCGCGCGGCCCTGGCCGACGCCGACCGGGACCGCGCGGATTCGATGGGCCGGGACGATCAGACCCGGCGCAGCGAGCAGGCCTAGGCCGTCGTCTTCTCCACCGGCAGCCACAGCTCACCCGAGGCGATGGTCTCGTCCTCCTCGTCGTACTCCACGCTCAACAGTTCCGGCCCGTGCTTGTGCTGGTAGGCGGGGTTGGACGGGAACCACTCGGAGTGGGCGTAGACCCAGATGTGCTGGATGGCCTCGGGGAAGGTGAACTGCTCGAACGGGAAGACCACCCAGGTGCCCGCGGGTACGTCCAGGGCCTCCATCCCGTCGGGGGCCTCGGTGGCGGAGGTGGCGGCCGCCAGGTAGTAGTCGACGTCGCTGCCCTCCCGCCGGTCGGGGTCGTGGGTCACAGTGGCCGAAAAGCCGCCGTGGGGCTCCTGGTCGGACAGCTCCTCGAGCCGCTCGTAGGTGACGTCGTCGAGGCCTTCGACGAACGCGGCCATGGCGGGGTTGACGCCCTCGTAGACGAGCGGCACCCGGGCCTTGGGGCCGACGAGTCGGAAGGCCTCCTTCTCGACGATGCGGTAGCGCATGGTGGTGTTCCCTTCGATGGTGAGGTGGAAGGTCAGCCGTGACTGGGAGTTGAGCGCGGCACCCGATCGGCGGGCATCACCCGGGCTGATCCCGTGCATGGCCCGGAACGCCCGGCCGAAGGCCTCGGCGGACCCGTATCCGTAGCGGACCGCGATCTCGAGCAGGGTGTCCCGGCCCTCGATCACCTCGGCCCCGGCCAGCGTGAGCCGGCGCCGACGCACGTACTCCGACAGCGGCATCCCGGACAGCGCCGAGAACATCCGCCGGAAGTGGTGCTCGGAGGTGAGCGTGGTCCGCGCCATCGCGGCCACGTCCACCGGCTCACCCAGGTCCCCCTCGACCCGCTCGAGCGCCTCGTTCAACCGGTCCAGCATCTGGTCCTCCGCCGTTCACCACCCAAATTAGGGAGGTGGGACCCATCCCCACCCGACAGTTGCCGTTCACCTCCGGTCAGGTTCCGGATCCCTTCTGACCAGTGCTTCTGCCCAGCGCAGAAGGATCTGTCGGCCCCAGTACGTAGCCTGCCAACCTTCTGGCCCCACCCCCGAGGAAAGGCCGCCGTGTCCCACCGATCACACGCTCGCGATATCTCCGGACGCCGCCGCGAACCCCTGGGGCGCGACTACTGGCGGTTGCTCTCCGCCAGCGGACTGGGCAACCTGGGGGACGGTATCGCGGTCGTCGCCCTGCCTTGGTACGCCGCCACCCTGACCGACGACCCCTTCCTGGTCGCGGCAGTGGGCGCGGCCACCCGCCTGCCCTGGCTGCTGTTCGCGCTGTTCGCGGGGGTCCTAGGGGACCGGATGGACCGCCGTCGCCTGATGGTGGCCGCGGGAAGTGCCAAGGCGGTTCTGTTGGCGGCCCTGACCGCCGTCATCGTCTGGGGCGTCGCCTCGATTCCGCTCCTGGTGGCGGTGGCGCTGCTGGTCGGGGTGTGCGAGGTGCTGTTCGACAACACCACGCACTCCGTACTGCCCGCGGTCGTACCCTCCTCGCGTCTGGAGCGGGCCAACGGGACCCTCCAGGGCGTGGAGCGGGTCCTGGACCGCTTCGTGGGTGCCCCGCTCGCCGGGGTGCTGATAGCGGTCTCCACCGCTCTGGCCTTCGGCGCCCAGGCCGCCTTCGTCCTGCTGGCCGTGGTCGCCCTGTGCACACTGCGCGGCGACTTCGAACCCGCCAAGCAGACCGGGCCCCGCGAGCCGATCCGGACCATGCTCGCCCGAGGCCTGGCATGGCTGTGGCGGCACTCCATGATGCGCCCCCTGGCGCTGGTGTCGGGGGTGGCCAACCTGGCGTCGGCCCTGACCGCGACGATCCTGGTGCTCTTCGCCCGCGATGTCCTGGATCTGGGCCCACAGGGCTACGCGCTCCTGCTGACAGTCTCGGCGGCCGGGGCAGTCCTGGGGTCGGTCCTGGTACCCATCATCACCGCGCGGGTCCGCACGTCCACCACCCTCGTCCTGGTCCTGGCCCTCCAGGGGCTCATGGCCGCGACGATGGGCCTGATACACCACGTCGCGGTGTTCACGGCGGCTATGTTCCTGCTGGGTTTCGGCGGGATGTGGTGGAACGTGACGGTCGTGTCCCTGTTCCAGCGCGTCATCCCCGACGCGTTGAGGTCCCGGGTCTTCAGCGCCCACCGCATGTTCTCGTGGGGCATGCTTCCGCTCGGCACGGCGCTGGGCGGTGCGCTGGCCTCCCTGACCGAGCCCGCCCTGGGGCGGACGCTCTCCCTGTCCGCGCCCTACCTGCTCTCCTCGGTCATCAGCCTCGTCCTGGCCGCGATCGCGGCCAAGGTGCTCACCAACCGGGTCATCGACCGGGCCCTCGCCGATGCCGGGACCCGCCCTGGCACCCCTTGACCGCGCCGGGGCGGGGTGAAGGGAAAAACCTGGGAATCATCGGGCAAGAACCGTGTCTGGTTCGACGTGTGTAGCTGACAGAACCCACCATGGCCGGTCAGGATGACTCGCAGGCCGACCCCAGAAGGAGGTGGGCGGGGCGGGGTACACGCGCCCCGCAAACTATGGATCTTGGTTTTCTGCGACCTCTGTACGAAAGTGACGGCCCGGTGGCTTCGGTGCACCTGGACACCACCCGTGACACCACGGACGCTGACAAGAAGATCGAGCTGCGCTGGCGGCACCTGAGAGAGGAGCTGGCCGCGCTCGGTACCGACGAGGCCACTCTCGATGTCCTCGAAGAGGCCGTGGGACAGGGGTCCTCCCGCTCCTTCGGGAACCACGGCCAAGCCCTCTACGCCTCCGAAGGCCGCCTGTTGGGCGCGCATACCCTCGCTGAACCGCCCAGCCAGGACCGGGCCTCGTTCCTACCCGTGCCGGACGCTCTCCCCTTGGCCATCGACCGCGGCCGCAGGCTGCCCTATGTCCTTGTGGCCCTGGACCGGGTCAAGGCCAAGGTGTTCGCCTACCCGTCCCACCCCGCCGGCCAACCGGTGCTGGAGCAGGAGGCCCAAGGCGAGAACCTGCAGAACATCGACGGACAGGGCCGGATCTACCCCGGCCAGCGCGGCGACGCGGGCGGCCGCCGCGCCGACACCGGAACCGCCCAGGACATCTGGCGGGAGAACACCGCCGCGGTCGCCGAACTGGTCCGCGACGCGGTGCGCAAGGTCGACGCCGCGGTGATCATCGTGGGAGGCGACGACGAGGCCATCGCCTACCTGCGGGACAACCTCGGCCCGCGGCAGCTGTCCATCCCGATCAAGGTGGTCGCGGGGGGCCGGGGCGGGACTGACGCCGAGGAACGTCTGCACGAGACCGCCGAGGAGTGCCTGCGCGAGCTCGTCCTCGAAGAGCACGACCAGAGCCTGTCCGAGTACAAGCGCAAGCTCGCCCATGACCAGGCGGTCCAAGGCAGGACGCCGCTCCTGCCGATGCTGTCGGAGGCCCGGGTGGAGACCCTGCTCCTGGGGGCCGACCGGGAGGACGAGCCCGAGCTGTGGGGTTCCCACAACTCACCGGTCCTGGTGGACTCCTCACCCAAGGGCCTGGACGACCCGGAAGCGGGCTTCAAGGCTCCGGCCAGCGCACTGATGCTGCGAGCGGCGGTGATGTCCCACGCCGGGTTCACCGAGCTGCTCGACCACGGCGTGCCCTGCTCAGAGGTCGGCGCCACGTTGCGCTTCCCCGCGCAGTAGGCCCAAGCAGGGCTGGTAAGCCGGTGCCCCGCTCCCATCCGTGGGGGAGCGGGGCACCATTCGCGTACGGATGTTTTCGAGCATCAGGGCACTTCCCGCCGATCTGAAGGGACTGAGCCGATGAGGTGGAGCGCCGCGCGGGCCAGGGAGGCTTTCGCGGCCGGTCGCGTCGCGCGGCTGGCCACCGTGGACGGTGCGGGGCAACCGCACCTGGTACCGGTTACCTTCGCCGCCTACGCAGACACACTGGCCGTCGCCGTGGACAGCAAGCCGAAGTCCACCCGCGACCCCAAACGCCTGCGCAACATCGCCGGGAACCCCCGTGCGTCGCTGTTGGTGGACGAGTACGACGACGACTGGACGCGCCTGTGGTGGGCGCGCGCGGACGGCCTGGCCCGGATCGAGCACGCGGGGCCGGACTGGACCCGGGCGCGGGACGAGCTCACCGCCCGGTACCGGCAGTACCGGGTCACCCCGCCCGCGGCGGCGATCATCCTGGTGGCCGTCGAGCGCTGGTCCGGCTGGTCCTACCGCTGAGATCCACTCGCAGGTCTCCCGATGTGTACGCAGACCACAAAGCCACTGGACGGGCAGCACACCCCTACCGAGCATGCGGTGCCCGACTCGTCGGTGGGGGGGGTGGACCGAGGTGTGGCCTTCCTCGACAGGGACTTCATCCTTGGAGCCTGCTGACAAAGGGGGTTTGGTTGCCCTGCCCTTGGGGTGTGCCGCTTTCCGCGTGGGTGGTGGGTGGGGAGTCCGCGTGGGCTGGGGTTTGTTGTTGGGTGCGGGTTGCCCCGTTTCCTGCCGCTTTATGGTGGCCGTCTCCGCTGCGCGCGTCAAGGTCGTCGCCATCGAAGCGCTGGCGCGCTATCGGAGGCGCTCCACCTTGACCCGCTTCGCTACGACGGCGGGTCGGCGGCAGTCAGGAAACGGGGGGCGTGTGGTCGGGGTGGCGACGGGACCGGCCTGCGGCCGGGAACTGCCCCGGCCGTGGCCGGCCGGGTTCCTGCCCGTGGGTCTGGTTGTGTCGGCAGGCGCGTCGCAATCCAGTGGCCGGCCGGCGACGAAGAGCCCGAACAGGTGCCTGGGTGGCTGGGCGCGTCCCACCGGTCTGGCGGCTCGGTGGTGGGTGGCCCATACGGGTGCGGGTGGTGCTGTTGGACCGGTCGGGTGTGGGTTCCAGGGCATCGAACCCCCCTGTTGGAGTCATTTTGGGCGCCGAGATTGCCTCCAGGGAGGGGGTTCACCGGCCCCCGGGTGCTTCCGGGAGGGGGCTCGGCGCCCCAGGCGCCCCCATGTGGGGGTAGCGGGCGCCCCCCGGTGGGCGCCCCACACGGAGGTAGACCCGGTGTCTGAAACTGGCCCGGCGAAGATGACCGCTGTGTCCGAAACCGGTTCATCCCCGATGATCTTGCCCCCAGCTCCACCCTCGGCCGTCGAGGGTTGAGACAGGGGCAAGATCATCGTTGGAAAGGGGGCCCACCCCTGACCGAAAGTCCGGTGGGACGCGCTCAGCCACGCGCCCGGCCTGATCGGGTTCTTCGTCGCCCGCTGGCCACTGGATTGGGACGCGCTGGCCGATGAAGCCGGGCGGACGGGCAGGAATCCGGCCGGCCACGGCCGGACCAGGCGAAGCCCGGCCCACCGGGCCGGAGGGTCGGGGCCCGAAGGGCCCCATATCGGCCCCGACCACACGTCCCCCGTTTCCTGACAGCCGCCCACCCGCCGTCGCAGCAAAGCGGGTCAAGGTGGAGCGCCTGAGATAGCGCGCCAGCGCTTCGACGGCGACGACCTTGACGCGCGCAGCGGAGACGGCCACCATCAAGCGGCAGGAAACGGGGCAACCCGCACCCAACAACAAACCCCGGCCACACCGAGCCCCACCCACGCGGACTCCCCACCCACCACCCACGCGGAAAGCGGCACACCCCAAGGGCAGGGCAACCAAACCCCCCCTTTGTCAGCAGGCTCTTGGCCCTATGGAGGAGCTGCTCTCCCCGCCGGTTGGTCTGGTGGTACTCATGGTCTGGACGGCCGCCGCCCGGACGGCCGGAGCACTGGCGCTGAAGCGCCGGGATGCCTGAGAACGAGGAGTGGGCCGTGGGCGGAGATAGCGGAGCCGGTCTTCGCCTGCGTGGGGCGTGGGCGCACGCGAGACGGCGCGCACGGGAGTTCGTCGGCCTGTGGGTGGGACTGCTGGTGACGGTGCTGACACTGGTGTGGGCGCTGTTGTCGGCACTGGTCCTGCTGGCCGGGCTGGTGTGGCCCCCGGTGTGGCCGCGCGCACGGGGCACGTTCCGGGCGTGGACACGTTGGCTGTGCGACCGGGACCTGGACCGTCTCGCCTGCTGGATGGGTGCGACCATCAGGCCGGAGGCGGGTACCAGGGTCCGGGCGGCCTACCTGCTCGTCCGTTTTCCCTTGCACCTGGCAGCGCTCTACCTGGTCTTCGTGGTGGGCTTCACGATCTCACTCCTGCTCTCCGGGGTGGCGATACAGATCGCCACGGGAACCACGTCCGACATCGCGCTGTCCTGGCCCGGGGTGGGTGTGTACACCTCCAGTGCGAATGTCGGCCTCGCCGCCGCCCTGGTGATGCTGGTGGTCCTGTGGGCTCTGGTCGCTATCGCCGTCGGCCTCGACCGGTGGCTGGCCCGGACGATGCTCGGCCCCACGGCCGAGGACCTGCTGCACCGGCGCATCGACGAACTCACCCAGACCCGGACGGGGATCGTGCGCGCCGTGGACGAGGAGCGGCGCCGGATCGAACGCGACCTGCACGACGGGGTACAGCAGCGGGTGGTGGCGCTGGCCATGCTGCTCGGACGGGCCCAGCGCGGCAGCGACCCCGAGCGCACCGCAACACTGGTGCGTCAGGCCCACACCGAGTCGCGGGTGCTGTTGGACGAGTTGCGCGAGGTGGCCTGGCGGATCTACCCGACCGCGTTGGACACCCTGGGCTTAGAGGCCGCCCTCACGGAAGCGGCCGAGCGCGGCCCGCTCCCGGTCGTCTTCCGGCACCGCCTGTACGAACCGCTGCCGCAGGAGTTGGCCACCGCCGTGTACTTCGTGGCCCGCGAGGCCATGACCAACGCCGCCAAGCACTCCGGTGCCGACGAGGTGATGGTCGACCTGCACGCAGACGGGGACCGGGTGGAACTGGTGGTCTCCGACCACGGCCGCGGCGGGGCCGACACCAACGACGGCGGGCTGACCGGCCTGGCCCGGCGGGTGAACGCCCTGGACGGCACACTGAGAGTGGACAGCCCGGTCGGCGGCCCCACCACCGTGCGCGCCACCCTGCCACTGAAACGATGAACACCCCACAGCACGAACACGGAGCCCCGCATGCGCCTGGCGATCGCCGACGACTCAGTACTACTGAGAGAGGGCCTGATCCGGCTGTTGGAGGAGGAGGGCCACGAGGTAGTGGCGGCTGCCGAGGACGGTGAAGGGCTCCTCCAGGCAGTCGCCGACCACCGCCCCGACGCGGCGGTGGTGGACGTGCGGATGCCGCCGACCCATACCGACGAGGGTCTGCGTGCCGCCCTGCGGATCCGCGCCGAGCAACCGGAGGTGGCGGTTCTAGTGCTCTCCCAGTACGTGGAGCAGCGCTACGCCTCCGAGCTGCTCACCGGCGCCCCGGAGAAGGTCGGCTATCTACTCAAAGACCGTGTGGCGCAGGTGGGCGAATTCCTGGACGCCCTGGACCGGGTGGCGGCCGGGGGTGCGGCCTTCGATCCGGAGGTCGTCCGGCAGCTGCTGTCCCGGACCACGCGGACCGACCCGCTGGCCCGCCTGACCCAGCGCGAGCGCGACGTGTTGGAGACCATGGCGCAGGGGCTCAGCAACACCGCCATCGCGGAGCGGTTGTTCGTGTCCTTGAGTGCGGTGGAGAAGCACATCAACGCCATCTTCGACAAACTGGAGCTGTCGCACACCCCCGAGTACAGCCGCCGTGTGCTGGCCGTACTGCGCTTTCTAGGCACCTGAGCAGACCACCGGCGCTTCCTGCGACCCATGAGCTCACAGAACGCTCCAGAGGACCTCCTGCCGGACGGGCTGCGCGACACCACCGACCACCCCGTAATCCGTAAGGACTCCCAGCCCACGCATTCGTGGCCCCGGGGAGAAGCTCCCCGGGGCCATGTGGGCGCACCCACACGAGGAATCAGTCAGGCGAGGGCTCAGTCACCGTCACCCGTCGCCGCCTCGACCTCTGCCGTGAACTGCTCGGCAGCCTCCTCCGGCGTCAGCTCGCCGAAGGACAGCTCGTCGGTGATGCGCTTGGTGATCTCCACGACCTCACCCGCGCCGATCGGCGGGGGCGGGTTGCCGTCGATGATGTCGTCACCGATCTCGTCCAAGAACGCTGCGCTGCGCTCGTCGGCCTCCGGAAGGTCGCTCAGGATGTGCTCCCGCACCTCCTCGTTGGCGGGAAGGCCCAGGTCTGAGAGGTTCAGCTCGGCCGCCTCCTCGCTGTTGACCATGAAGTCCACGAACCTCACGGCCTCCTCCGGGTGGTCCGACCCCGCGTTGACCGAGTAGAACATCGCGGGCTTGAAGTACATCCCTGTGCGCTCGTGCTCGGTCTCACCCGGGTAGCGCAACAGCTCCAGGTCACTTCCGGACGACTCGCTGAGCCCACCCAGCTGGTTGTTCCAGAAGTGGGCCATGGCCCCTTGGTTGGTGGCCAGTACCGACTGGTCGGGGCCACCGGCCTCGATCTCCACGCTCTCGGCGGCGCTGGGCTGTCCGCCTTCCTCCAACAGGTCCGCGGTGACCTGGAACCACTCGGCCAAGGTCTCCTCGGAGAAGGCGAGACCGCCGTCCTCGTCGTAGAGGTTCTCCCCGTGCTGACGGGCGAAGATCTGGAAGCCGCTCTCGTTGTAGGCCATGCTCTGCACACCGGAGATCTCGCCGTCGGTCGCCTCGCTGATCTCCACCGCCGTCTCGACGTAGTCGTCCCACGTCCAGTTCTCGTCGTCGGGCATGGCGACGCCGGCTTCCTCGAACGCCTCGGGGTCGGCCAGGATCGCGTAGGCGTTCACCCCGGTGGCGATCCCGAAGGTCTGCCCGTCCATGTCACCGCTCTCGGCTACCAGCGGGTCCAGGCTCGACAGGTCGAGGGTGTCCTCGAACTCGCTGAGGTCGACCAGGGCGCCGCGGTCGCCGTACTCACGCAGGTACCGCTCTTCCTGCATGATGATGTCGGGGGCGTCGTTGGCGGCTGTGCTCGTGGCCAGACGGTCCCAGTAGGAGTCCCAGTCGGTGTAGTCCCCGGCGATCCGGATGTCGGGGTTCTCCTCCTCGAAGATCTCGATGACCTCCTGGAGGGTGGCGTGCCGGTCGTCGGCGCCCCACCAAGAAAAGCGCAGCTCGACGGTCTCGCCGTCCGCGGAGGAACCTCCCCCGCAGGCGCTCACGGCCATGACCAGGGCGGCGCCCGCCGCGGTGGGGGCGATCCGGGTACGGTGTCGGCGCGGTGTACGTTTCTTGCCCGAGTGACGGTTCATGGGGGGATTTGCCCTTCTGCTAAGTGCATCTGCTGAACACTGGGGTAGTGATGTTCCTTTAGCGGGGTGGTGCGGGCTCAGTGACCGGTTCCGATAGCGGCCTCCAGGTCCTCGATGAACTGATCAGCGGCCTGTTCGGCAGTGAGGTTGCCGAAGACCAGTTCCTGGTAGACGCGCTCGTTGATGTCCACGATCTCGCCGGAACCGATCGGCGGGGGCGGGTTGCCGTCGACGATCTCGTCCTCGAAGTCCTCCAAGAAGGCCGCCCCCCGCACATCCGCCGGGGGAAGGTCGTCAGTGATGGCCTCCCGCACGTCCAGGTTGGCGGGGAGGCCCAGGTCGGAGAGGTTCAGTTCGGCGGCTTCCGTGCTGTTGAGCAGGAAGTCGATGAAGCGTGCCGCCTCCTCCGGATGATCGCTGTCGGCCGCCATGGAGTAGTACATCGCGGGTTTGAAGTACGTGCCGGTGCGCTCGTTCTCCGTCTCGCCCGGGAAACGTAGAAGCTCGATGTCGCGGCCAGAAGCATCGGTGGTCGCGCCGAGCTGGTTGGTCCAGAAGTGCGCCGTGGCGCCGGTGTGGGTGGCCAGCACGGACTGGTCGGGCCCCTCGGCCGCGATTTCCACACCCTCGGTCGCGCTAGGCTGGCCCCCGCCCTCCATAAGCCGTTCCGTGATTTCGTACCAGCTGACGAGGGTCTGAGCGGAGAACGCTAGTTCGCCCTCCTCGTCGAAGAGGTTCTCGCCGTGCTGGCGGGTGAAGATGTGGAAGGCGTTCTCGTTGGTCAAGCCCTGGGTGCCGACGATCTCTCCGTCGGTCGCCTCGCTGATCTCCACCGACATCTCGACGTAGTCGTCCCACGTCCAGTTCTCGTCGTCGGGCATTTCCACGCCCGCCTCTTCGAAGGCCTGGGGGTCGGCCAGGAATGCGGAGGCGTTCACCCCGGTGGCGGCGCCGAAGATCTGTCCGTCCACTTCGCCGCTCTCGGCCACCAGCGGGTCCAGGCGGGACAGGTCGAGGGTGTCCTCGAATTCGCCGAGGTCGGCCAGGGCGCCGCGGTCGCCGTACTCACGCAGGTAGGTCTCATCCTGCATGATGACGTCGGGGGTGTCGTTGGCCGCGGTGTTGGTGGCCAGGCGGTCCCAGTAAGAGAAGAAGTCGGTGTAGTCCCCGGCGATCTGGATGTCGGGGTTCTCCTCCTCGAAGATCTCGATGACCTCCTGGAGGGTGGCGTGCCGGTCGTCGGCGCCCCACCAGGAAAAGCGCAACTGGACCGTACCGTCATCGGTGTCGGAGCCGCCGCAGGCGGTTGCTGAAATGACCAGGGCGAGTGCTGCCGCGGTCGTGGTGAAAAGGCGGCGCTGAAAGCGCGCGCCCCGGGTGGGACGGCCCATGTTGGGTCTTCCTTTCCTCTACTTGATTCCGGTGGTGGCGATGCCCTTGACCAGATAGCGCTGACCCGCCAGGAAGAAACCGAACACGGGGCCCAGGGCCACGACCGACATGGCGAAGAGCGGACCCCAGGAGGTCTGGGAACTGGAGTCGACGAACGTCCGCAGGGCCACCGGGACCGTGTACATGTCGGGGCTGGTCAGGAAGATCAGCTGGCTGAAGAAGTCGTTCCAGGTCCAGATGAAGGTGAAGATCGCCGTGGTGGCCAGGGCCGGCATGGACAGGGGGAGGATGATCTGGCAGAAGATGCGTACGTGACCGCAGCCGTCGATACGGGCGGCTTCGTCCAGGTCCCGGGGGAGTCCGCGGATGAACTGCACCATCAGGAAGATGAAGAAGGCGTCCGTGGCCAGGAGCTTGGGCACGATCAGCGGGTAGAACGTGTTGATCCAGTCCAGGTTCGCGAACAGGATGTACTGCGGCACGATGATCACGTGGATCGGCAGCATGATCGTGGCGAGCATGATCGCGAAGAACAGTCTCTTGCCGCGGAACTCCAGGCGGGCGAAGGCGTAAGCGGCCATCGAGCACCCGATGAGGTTGCCGATGATCGCTCCGGCCACCACGACCGCCGAATTCAGGAGGTAGCGGTGGAACGGGAACTCCAGCGCGTTCCACCCCTCGACCCAGTTACTGGGGGTGAAGCTCCACGGGATCAGCCCGGGATCGCGGAAGATCTCGGCGGTGGGCTTGAAGGAGCTGGAGAGCATCCACAGCAGCGGGTAGAGCATGATCAGGCCGAAGCCGATCAGACCGATGTGGATGAACAGCCGTCGTGTGCGTTGGGCCCGGTCCCGCTGTTTGCGCGTCGCCGGTGCCACCGTCTCAGTCGCCATAGAAGACCCAGTACTTGGAGGCGAGGAAGTTCACCGCGGTGAACCCCCCGATGATCATCAGGAGCAGCCAGGCCATCGCGGACGCGTAGCCCATGTCGAAGGCTCCGAAGCCGCGTTGGTACAGGTAGAGGGTGTAGAAGAGCGTGGAGTCGGACGGGCCTCCGGTCCCACCGCTGACGATGAACGCCTGGGTGAAGGTCTGGAAGGCGTTGATGAACTGCAGCACGAGGTTGAAGAAGATGATCGGGGTGAGCATCGGAACCGTGATGTGCCAGAACCGGCGCACCGGGCTGGCCCCGTCCACCGCCGCGGCCTCGTAGTACATGGCCGGGATCTGCCGGAGACCGGCCAGGAAGATGACCATCGGTGCACCGAAGGTCCACACGTTGAGGATCACGAGTGTGCCCAGCGCGTAGTCGGGGTGCGACACCCAGCCTTCGCCTTGGATTCCGAAGAAGGCCAGGACCTGGTTGACCAGACCATCCGCCCCGAACACCTGGCGCCACAGGATGGCGACCGCCACGCTGCCGCCCAAGAGGGAGGGCAGGTAGTAGATCGACCGGTACAGGGCCAGGCCCCGGAGTCCTCGGTCGAGGACCATCGCCAGTGCCAGCGCGAGGGCGAGCTGGAGGGGCACTGACACGAACACGTAGACGAAGGTGACCCGTAGCGCGCTGTGCAGGCGCGTGTCGGACAGCATCCGTTCGTAGTTCTCCAGCCCCACCCACTGGTGGTCGCCGATCAGGTTGTAGTCGGTGAAGGAGAAGTACAGGGAAGCGAGGAGGGGACCGGCTGTAATGAGGCCGAGCCCCAGAAACCACGGGGCGAGGAAGCCGAAGGCGGCGAGGTTCTCGTACCTGCGACCGTTCTTGCTGGTGGTCTGTTTGCGCCGCGGGGTTCGGGTGTCGGCACGGTCGGCTGACTTCGGCTCCCTGTTCAGAAGAGCGGTCAAGACGACACACCTCCTCCCGACACCGAAGCGCACGCGACCCGCACGCCTGGACCGGGGTTCATGGGGGACCGCCAATCTGGTCGGAAAACGCGCTGATGATGGACAAGCGCCTACGCAGTGTGTCCAAGGACACCGGTGGATTTCGCAGGCCAAGGCTTGGTAAGCGCTATCCAGCTACTAAGATAGTCAGTTTCTAGCACCGGGTTTCGGGGCTGTCAACGCCCTGTTTCCCCCCGAACTCGAAGCACGCACCAGATCGTTATTTTCCAACCGGGCGCTCATTCTGCTGAAATACTCACCTTGAGTGATCGATTGAATTCATAGAGTTCTGCTTCCGTGGTGGCTTTCCCCAGCCGGTGATCTCCAAGGTGTCTTGTGGGCCCTTGTGGCCCGCTGGGGAAAGCGTTTACCATGCGCCTTGTGAACGACACCACTCAACGCAGGTATGCGATCGTCGGTACGGGCTCCCGCGCACGGATGTACACCCACGCACTCGTGGGCACCCACAGCGACCGGGGACGCCTGGTGGCCCTGTGCGACACCAACCGCACGCGGATGGCCGTGCACAACCGGATCGTCACCGACAGCGGCGGCGACCCGGTTCCCACATACAGCGCCGAGGACTTCACCCGCATGCTCAGCGAGCAGGCGGTCGACGAAGTGATCGTGTGCACCGTCGACCGCACCCACGCCGACTACGTCGTGGCCGCCCTGGAAGCCGGGGTCGACGCCATCACCGAGAAACCCATGACCGCCGACATCGAGGGCCTGCGCCGGATCAACGCGGCCCAGACACGTACTGGTGGCCGGGTGACGGTCGGCTTCAACTACCGCTACAACCCCGTCCACCGCCAAGTGCGCGACCTCATCGCCTCCGGCGCCATCGGCGAGGTGGGTTCGGTCCACTTCGAGTGGCTGCTCGACCTGCGCCACGGCGCCGACTACTTCCGCCGCTGGCACCGGGACAAGACCCAGTCCGGCGGGCTGCTGGTCCACAAGGCCAGCCACCACTTCGACCTGGTCAACTGGTGGGTGGGCGCCCGGCCCGAGGAGGTCTTCGCCTGGGGCGGCCTGTTCTTCTACGGGCAGGACAACGGACAGCGCCACGGCCATTCCACCGGCTACGAACGCGGCCACGGTTCCGAGTCCGCGGAGAAGGACCCCTTCGCCCTGCACATGCGGGACAGCCCCGACATGACCGCCCTGTACCTGGACGCCGAACACGAAGACGGCTACCAGCGCGACCTCAACGTCTTCGGCCCCGGCATCACCATCGAGGACGACATGTCGGTCCTGGTCAGATACGACACCGGAGTGCGCCTGAGCTACCACCTCGTGGCCTACGCGCCCTGGGAAGGCTACCGGCTCAGTATCACCGGCAGCCGCGGCCGGCTCGAGCTCGACATGACCGAGTTCGCCAGCACCGCACCGGACCACGACGAGACCCACCCCGTCCGCGGCATGCCCGCACCCAAGGAGAACACCACGGCCCGGCTCCTGCTGCGCCGCCACTGGCAACCCCCGGAAGAGATCCCCACCAGTGTCGGCGGTGGAGGACACGGGGGCGGCGACACCGCCATGCTCGACTCCCTCTTCGGCGGGGGCGACGACGGGATCCGCCCCGACCACGCTGATGGCGGCAACGCCCTGCTGACCGGACTGGCGGCCAACGCGGCCATGGACTCAGGCACCCCCGTGCGCGTGACCGACCTGCTCGAGGGAGCCCACCCATGAACCGAAGCTCCCCGATCCCGCTCCTGCTCGTGGGCCTCCACGGACACGGCCGCTCCCACCTGCGCGCGCTCCTACCGCTAGCGAAGGCGGGAACCGTCCGCCTGGCCGGGGTCTGCGACCGCAAGCCGCCCGAACCCGACGACGACCTCGAGGGCCACGGCCACGTCCCCTTCTTCGACGACCTGGACACGGCCCTCCGCCGCACACAGGCGCGCATCACCGTCCTGGTGACCCCCATCCACACCCACCTTCCCTTGGCCGCCACCGCCCTGGAGCACGGCTCGCACCTGCTCCTGGAGAAACCCACCACCTCCTCCCTGACCCAGCTCACACAGCTGGAGGAGGCGGCGCGTTCGGCCGGACGCGCATGCCAGATCGGCTTCCAGAGCCTGGGCTCAGAAGCGATCGCTGAAGTGGGCCGACTGCTTCGCGAAGGGGCTCTGGGCACCCCCCGCGGGATCGGCGCGGCCGGCGCCTGGAAGCGCACCTCCGCCTACTACGGCCGCGCCCCTTGGGCCGGGCGGCGCACGCTCGACGGACACGACGTGGTGGACGGGGCACTCACCAACCCCTTCGCCCACGCCGTGGCCACCGCGCTGGCACTGGCCGACGCCGAGACCACGGCGCCCCGGGCCCTGGAACTGGAGATGTACCGCGCCCACCCCATCGAGAGCGACGACACCTCCTCCCTGCGCCTGCGCACCGAGGCCGGCACCACGGTCACCGTCGCCGTCACCCTGTGCGCCCCCGAAAGCCAACCGCCGGCGATCACCGTGCACGGCGACCGGGCCAGCCTGACGCTGGAGTACACCCTGGACCGCCTCACCCTGCACCGGCCCGGACAACCGCCGCGGACCACCACCCACGGGCGCGTCGACCTCATGGAGAACCTCGTGGCGCACGTGCGCCACGGTTCGCCCCTCCTCGTGCCTGCGGAGCGCACCCGCGGCTTCACCCACGTCCTGGAGGCCGTGCGCACAGCACCCGCCCCCCTTCCCGTCCCCGCCGAGTACCAGGAAGCGTACGAACACGAGGGCGTCACCCATCGGAGCATCCCCGGGGTCACACCGCTAGTGCACGAGAGCGCACGCACCCTCGCCCTGTTCTCCGAGCTCGGCGCCGCCTGGGCCCAACCCCCCGCACCCGTCCCGACCACGGAGACACGAACGTGAACCTGTCCGTCGGCCGCACCGTCGTGGCCACCCGCCACAGCGGCGAGTCCATCCCCCTCGAACTCTCCCCGCGCCCCTACCTCCACCCCGTGCGCACCCTCGCCGGGGTGGAGGTGACCGAGATCCGCCCCGAAGACCACCTCCACCACCTGGGCGTCAGCGTGACCCTGGCCGACGTCTCCGGGGCCAGTTTCTGGGGCGGGCGGACCTTCATCCGGGACCGAGGGTCGGTCATGCTCGACAACCACGGCCGCCAAGAACACCTTTCCTGGAGCGACCGCCACCCCGACCGGGCGACCGAGCTGCTCACCTGGACCGGCCCCGAAGGCAACGAGCTCCTGCGCGAGGAACGGACCCTGCGTGCCCTGCCCCTGGACGACACGACCTGGGTGCTGGACCTGCGTTCGACGCTGCGCAACACCTCGAGCGCGGAGCTGAGCATCGGCAGCCCCGCCACCAACGGCCGCCCCGGGGCCGGGTACGGCGGCGTGTTCTGGCGGGCCCCCATCGGGAACCGCCCACCCACGGTCACCGGCCCCGACGGAACCTCCGGAGAAGCCGCCCTGCACGGCTCCCGCGCCAGATGGCTCGCCCTGTCCGGGGCCGCCGCCGACCAGGCCCAGTGGACCCTGCTCTTCCAACAACCCGGACCACGCACGGACCCCTGGTTCCTCCGGGCCGAGGACTACCCGGGAGTGTGCCCCGCGCCCGCCTGGGACACCCCGGTGCGCCTGCCTCCCGGACAGACCCTCGAGCTGGGCCTGCGCACCGCCGTCACCGACGGCCCGGTAGCCGATTACGAAGCACTGGCCGAAACCGTCGCGAACGCGGCCTGACCCACCACGACCACGAAAAGTACGCCCCACCCCGGGGGACTGGAAAGGAACCGCACTCATGCGCGTGCTCGTCACCGGAGGATCCGGACGGCTGGGGCGCAGCGTCGTGGCCGTACTGGCCGCGCGCGGACACGAGACGACCTCTGTGGACCTCACGGAACATCCGCAACCCGAGGGCGTTTCGACTGCCGTCTGCGACCTGCTCGACACCGGGGCACGGGCGGAGCTGTTCGCCCGCACCAACCCGGAGGCGGTCGTCCACCTTGCGGGGATCGCCGTCCCCTTCGTCCGCCCCGACGCCGAAACCCTGCGGGTGAACACCTCCCTGGCCTGGGAAGTACTCGCCTCCGCTGCGGCGGCCGGCGCCCGCAGCGCAGTCGCCGCATCCAGCCCCACCGTCTACGGGTACAACACCCCCTCCTGGTCCCCCCGCTACCTGCCCCTGGACGAGGACCACCCCGTAGCGCCCTGGCACGCCTACGGGCTGAGCAAGGCGGTGGTGGAGGAGACCGTGCGCGCACTGGCACGCTCCAGCGACACCTGTGTGCTGTCGGCGATCCGCCCCGGCTACGTGGTGGCCCCCGAGGAATGGCGGGGCGCCCCCACCCAGCAGGGCCACACCATCCAGGAGCGCCTGGACGACCCCTCCCTGGCCGCCGGCTCCCTGTTCAACTACGTCGACGCCCACGACGTCGCCGAACTCTTCGCCCTGGCCGTGGAGAACCCCGAACGCGTCCCCACCGGCACGGTCTACAACGCCGTCGCCCCAGATCCCCTCTCCCGTGAACCTGTCGACGCCCACCTGGCGCGCCTGCACCCCGCCACCGCCGAGCACGCCTCGGTGCTGGCCGACGGGCGCGCGGTGTTCTCCTCCGAGCGCGCCTACCGCGACCTGGGTTGGAAGCCGGAGCGCACCTGGTGCGACCACCTCCGCCCCGCGGAGCAGGCGTAGATGGGTACGCGGGGACAACCCCGCACCTCCGCTACGCTAGGAAAGAGTTTTCCCAGCGGAGGCAGGAGGGGCAAGGGAGTGGATCCCGGTTACGTGACTCTGGAGCAGGTCGCCGAACACGCCGGAGTCTCCTTGGCGACGGCCTCGCGTGTGATCAACGGCAGCACGCGTCAGGTGAGCCAACGGCTGCGGGAGAAGGTCGAGGCCAGCGCCTGCGAACTCGGCTACCTGGCCAACGCCTCCGCCCAGACCCTCGCGCGCAACAGCAGTTCACTGATGGGCCTGGTCGTACACGACATCGCCGACCCCTACTTCTCACAGATCGCCGCCGGCGTGACCCGGTACGCCGAGGAACTGGGGCTGGTCCTCGTCCTGGGTACCACCAACCGCTCACCGCAGGCGGAGACGCGCATCATCTCCGCGCTGCGCGCGCATCGGGCCAAGGCGATCGTGATCGCCGGTTCCCGATCCATCGGCGAGACCAGCGACACCCGCCTGGCCTCGGAGATCGAGGCGTTCGGCCGCCAGGGCGGACGGGTCGCCCTGGTCTCGCAGGCCACCCTGCCCGCGGACACCGTCACCCCGGACAACCACGCCGGGGCCGCCGCCCTCGCGCAGCACCTCATCGCTCAGGGCCACCGCAACTTCGCCATCCTGGCCGGCCCCGCCAACCTGCGGACCGCACGCGAGCGCCTGGACGGCTTCCACTCGGCGCTCTCGTCAGCCGGGCTCGAACTCGCCCACCACAACGTGGTGCACGGCGACTTCACCCGCGACGGCGGCTACGAGTCCACCCAGCGCCTGATGACCCTGGGAACCGACGCCACTTGCCTGTTCGCCGTCAACGACGTCATGGCCACAGGCGCCATCGCCGCACTCCGCAACATGGGCAAGACCGTCCCTGACGACCTGTCCGTTGCGGGCTTCGACGACATTCCCACCCTGCGGGACCTCACCCCCTCCCTGACCACCGTGCGCCTGCCCCTGGAGGAGATGGGCGAGCGCGCCGCCGCACTGGCCCTGGACAGCGACTACCGGGGCGAGCCGCGCGTGGTGCACGTGGAAGGCTCGGTGATGGGACGGGAGAGCACGGCCCCGCCCAGGGACTGACCACGCCACCTCACCGGATACCGCCACCATGGCGGCCCGCGTGCCCCCACGCCGTGCGGCCGGACACGGTGTCCGGCCGCACGGTGGCGGCGGCTCCTCGCGCAACCGCCGCCACCTCTCGCCCGCCAACGCGTGCTAGGGGAGTGTGGCGAGCGTGTCCGCGAACACCAACCCGTGGCCGGAGCCGGTATCGGCGGACAGGTGGCCGCCCGCCAATTCCACCCCGCTGGGCGCGGCCAAAGCACCCAGAGCGGCGAAGGAGGCGTGGTCGATGTCCTCGACCATGGCGACCTTGGGTAGGCACAGGGCCAGCTGACCGGACAGCTCCGGCAACAAGTGGGGCGCCACGGGCACCCCGCGCCTGGCCACCGCCTCGGCAATCCGCAGGAACGGGGTGATTCCCCCGACCCGCACGACGTTCGGCTGGGCCACGTCGCACACGCCCTCGTCCACGAACCGTTCGAACTCCGCCACCGAGCGCAGGTTCTCACCCAGCGCGAACGGCACATCCGTACGGCCGCGCAGGCGCACATGGGCGGCCAGGTCCGAGGCGGGCAAAGGCTCCTCCACGAAGTGCGCATCGAAGGGCGCCAGCTGCGCCAGCGCCCGGGCAGCGCGCGGCACGTCCCACCGCTGGTTGGCGTCGACCATCAGCAGCCGCTCGGGGCCCAGGAGGTCGCGCACCGCACCCACCCGTTCCACGTCGCGGTCGGCCGCGTCCGAGCCCACCTTGATCTTCACGGCGCGGTGACCCTGCTCCACCCACCCCCGGACCTGCTCCAGCAGGTCCGGGAGCGAGTAGTCCAGGTTCACACCGCTGCCGTAGGTGGCGACCCGTTCCCGCCGCCGACCCAGCAGCCCGACCAAGGACACACCCAGCGAGCGCGCGTGCAGGTCCCACAGGGCGATGTCGACCCCGGCCAGGGCCATCCGGGTCAGCCCGGTCGTGCCCGCCTCGCGCAGGTGCCAGAGCGCCTCGTCCCACAGGCCGGGGTGGGCCTCGCGACCCACCAGCGCCGGGGCCAGGTCGTCGTTGACCAACGCCTCGACCGCCCGCGCCCCGATCAGGGGGGTCCATGAGAAGCCCGTGCCGATCGGCCCTTCATCGGTGCTCACCCGGACCACGACGATGTCGTTGCGGTCGACCCCGCCGTCCCAGGCCCTGTGCAGGGGCAGCCGGTGGGCCCGAGCCCGCACACCGGTCACCCTCACAGGACGTACTCCGCGTGACGGCGGGCCATCGTGGCGATGACCTCGTCACCGTCGGCCGACCACACGTCCTCGTTGAAGACCTCCCACTCCACGTCGCCCCCGTAACCGGCGTCCAGGGCCGCCCGGTGCAGTGAACGCACGTCGATGTGGCCGTCACCGACCATGCCCCGGCCCAGCAGGGCCTCAGCCGGCAGCGGGGTGATCCAGTCACACACCTGGAAGGAGGAGATACGGCCCGCCGCACCGGCACGGGCGATCTGCTCGTACACCGCCGGGTCCCACCACACGTGGTAGGTGTCCACGACCACGCCCACGGTCTCCGCGGCGAAGGGCTCGGCCATGTCCAGCGCCTGTCCGAGGGTGGACAGCACCGCGCGGTCAGCGCAGAAGAGCGGGTGCAGGGGTTCGAGGCCGAGCTGCACACCGCGCTCGGCCGCGTAGGGGGCCAGGGCGGCAATTCCCTCCTGGACCCGCTCCCGGGTGCCGTTCAGGTCCCGGTCTCCCTCAGGCAGCCCGCCCACGACCATGACCAGTACCGGGGCGCCCAGTTCGGCGGCCTCGTCGATGGCGCGCCGGTTGTCGTCCAGGGCGTCGGTCCGGGCCGGATCGGACAGGAACCCGCCTCGGCAGTAGGAGGACACTCGTAGCCCCGCCTGGCGGACCAGGCGCGCGGAGTGCTCCAGACCGGCCTCGTGGACGTGTTCGCGCCACAGGCCCACGGCGGGTACCCCAGCGCGCAGGCACCCGTCCACGGCCTGGGTGAGGGTCCACCGCTTCACGGTGGCCTGGTTGAGTGACAGACGTGCCAAACGGGGGTCACCGGGCGCCGGGGTGTCGATCCGCGCTCGCCGGTTGGAGGGCACGTCCACCGGTGCGGGGACCGTGCCCGCGCGGGCAGGGGATTCGGCTGTGCTCACTGAGGCACCCCCGAGACCCGCAGTAGGGACCGCATGCGGTCGGCCGCCAGGTCGGGGTCGGACAGCACCCCGGCCGCGTCGGCCAGGCGCAGGGTGTGCGCCAGGTGCGGGAGGTCGCGGGCGCTGTGCAGTCCGCCCACCATGTGGAAGCCTTTCTGGTGGCCGTTCAGCCAGGCCAGGAAGGCGATACCGGTCTTGTAGTAGTAGGTGGGCACGGAGAACAGGTGGCGTGCCAAGGGCACGGTGGGCTCCATCTGGGCGAGGTAGCCGTCGGTGTCCTGCTGGTCCAGGGCCGCCAGGGCCCGGGCAGCGGCCGGGGCGATGGCGGCGAAGACCCCGAGGAGTGCGTCCGAGTAGCCGCGGTCGTCGCCCAGGACGAGCTCCGCGTAGTGGAAGTCGTCCCCGGTGTAGAGGCGGACCCCGTCCGGGAGCAGGCGCCGCAGGCGGATCTCCAGTTCGGTGTCGAGCAGGGAGACCTTGATGCCGTCGACGCGGTCGGCGTGCGCGGCGATGAGCTCGGCGACCGGTTCCACTGCCTCCTCGGGGGTGTCGTAGCCCCAGTATCCGGCGAGCGCGGGGTCGAAGGCCGTGCCCAGCCAGTGCAGGATGACCGGGCGCTCGGCGCGCTCCAGGACCGCGGAGTAGACGCGGGTGTAGTCCTTGGGGCCCTCCGCGGCCGCGGCCAGGGCGCGTGAGGCCATCATGATGGGGGTGGCTCCGGACTCCTGGACCACCTCCAGCTGTTCGTGATAGGCGGTGATAACGCTTTCCAAGTCGGCCTGCGAAGACCCGAGTTGGTCGGTGTTGACCCCGCAGGCGAGGAGGGCCCCGCGGCCGCGGGCCTCAGCCCCGGTGCGGCGGATCAGCTCGGCGGTGGCGGCCCAGTCCAAGCCCATGCCGCGCTGTGCGGTGTCCATCGCCTCGGCCACGCCCAGTCCTTGATCCCACAGGTGGTGGCGGAAGGCCAGGGTCGCCTCCCAGTCCAGTTGTGCGGGGGCACCGGGCGCGTTGGGGCGCTGGGGGTCGGCGACCACGTGGGCGGCCGCGTAGGCGGTCCGGCACTTGGCCGGGGGCCGCGGCGCGATGTCCGCCGCCGCCCCGCTGAGGGTGAAGGGGACCGTGGTGCCCTCACCGGAGGGCAGGTTCAGGGTGTTCACGACGTGGAGACCTCACCGAGTTCGACGGTACGGCCGGTGCGCGCGGAGTGCAGGCCGGCTTCGGCCATCTGGATGCCCCGCGCTCCGGAGAGCAGGTCGTGGTGGAAGGGGGTGCCCAGGACCACGTGGCGCAGGTACTCCTCCCACTGCGCGCGGAAGCCGTTGGGGAAGTCGCCGTTGTCGGGGACGGCGGTCCAGCCCTGGCGGTGGCGCACGGGGTCGACGGCGTCGGGGTCCCAGCTCGCCTTGGGGGTCGCGCTGCGGTGCTGGACATGGCAGTCGCGGAGCCCGGCCACAGCACTGCCGTGGGTGCCGTCCACCTGGAACTCGACCAGTTCGTCGCGGTTGACCCGCACGCTCCAGGAGGAGTTGATCTGGGCGATGATCCCGTCGCCGACATCGAAGATGCCGTAGGCGGCGTCATCGGCGGTGGCGTCGTAGGGCTCGTTGTGCTCGTCCCAGCGCCGGGGGATGTGGGTGGCGGTGCGCGCGGTGACCGTGCGCACCGAGCCGAAGAGGTGCTCGAGGACGTAGTGCCAGTGGGGGAACATGTCCAGCACGATCCCGCCCCCGTCCTCGGCCCGGTAGTTCCAGCTGGGCCGTTGGGCGGGCTGCCAGTCGCCCTCGAAGACCCAGTAACCGAACTCGCCGCGGATGGAAAGAACTTTTCCGAAGAAGCCGCTGTCCAGGAGGCGGTGGAGTTTGATCAGGCCCGGAAGGAAGAGCTTGTCCTGGACCACGCCGTTGCGCACCCCGGCCTGCTCAGCGAGCTTGGCCAGCTCAAGGGCGGCGTCCAGTGTGCCGGCCGTGGGTTTTTCGACGTAGATGTGCTTGCCGGCGGCGATCGCCGACCGGACCGCGGCCTCTCTGGCGTGCGTGATCTGGGCGTCGAAGTAGAGGGGGACATCGTCATCGGACAGCACCGAGTCCAGGTCGGTGGTCCAGCGCTCAATGCCGTGCTGCTCTGCGATGGCGCGCAGTTTGTGCTCCGAACGGCCCACTAGAACCGGTTCGGGTATGACCCGGGAACCGTCGGGGAGTTCGACCCCTCCAGCATCCCGAATCGCCAGCACCGACCTGGTCAGATGCTGTCTGTACCCCATGCGGCCGGTGACGCCGTTCATGGCGACGCCCAGCACGTGATCTCTCATGGATCGAGTCCACCTTTCTTGTGAAAGCGCTTTCCGGACTACGGCAAAGCTACCTCCTCCCGCCAGAGGTGTCGAGACCCAGGTCAGAGAGAAGCCCGAACCCTCCGTTCCCTCACAGGTCGGAGCCGGGGCCTCCGCTCAGCTGTGCCCTCATGGGAAACGGCCTCAGTCCGTGCCGCTTAGCACGAGGCTGACCGTCGCCTCCGGCCGGTCCCACTGCGGGTAGTGGCCGCACCGCCGGAACCAGTGCAAGTGCGCGTCCGGGAACCGGACCCGTGCGCGAACAGCCTGCTTGGGCACGGTGACCAGGTCCTGGCGCCCCCACCCCAACGTGACCCGCCCGGGAACGGTGCCCCGAGGAGCCCCCCGTTGATCGGGGCCCCGGGTCAACGCGTCCAGGGCCGCCGTGGTCGACGGAGCATCCGCCAGGCCGCGCAGGTCGGGCAACACCGTCTCCGGTGACAGGTCCCAGGGCCGAGCCGACAGCTGGGCCAGCAGCGCCGTCCTGCTCACGGGGTTGCCCACCAGGGTCGGCAGCGCCCCGCGCAGCGCTCGTACCAGAGCGATCGACGGCCGCAGGGTGGCACCGAAGGCGGCGCGCTCGCGGTCGTTCCAGAAGCCGCCGGGCCCCAGGGCGACGGTATCGCCGCCGACCCCACGACGGGCCAGCTCGAGCACCATCCGTGCACCCATCGAGTGTCCGGCCGTGGCGACGTCTTCAAGGCCCTGCTCCCCGATGAACTCCGCGACGGCGTCGGTCAGCGTCTCGATCGAGACCTCGCCGGTCAGGGGCGGGCTCTCACCGAACCCCGGGAGGTCGATCGCGATCACCTCCCGGTGCTCAGCCAACCCGTTGATGACCGGGGACCAAGACCGCCAGCCCGCGCCGAGCCCGTGCACCAGCAGAAGCGGGGTCCCGCTGCCGCGCCGAATGTGGTTCAACGTCATGATGGGCTCCCCTGTTTAGCCTGTACAGGACCTGTGTCGGCCACGGGCTCGTGGCATCGAGCCCGCACCACCCACCTACCCGTGCCCGGCTCCCCGAGCCGGAGCGGGAGGACATCGGGTTGAATCGGAGGCTATGGCTTCCTCCACCACCCCCGAAGAGCAAGGATCAACAGGCCAGCCACCGTCGCACCGGGCCATGGCCACCGCGGCGGCGGTGGGCGCGGCGGCGCCCTCGCTGATGTGGCTGCCCGCGCTGAACCCGGCCGAGAGCGGGTGGAGCCTGCTCACCCTCACTCTGATCGTGCCGTGGATGTGGCCGTTCGCGATGGCTTTCCTGGGCCTGGTGTGGGCAACGACCCTACCCGTGCTCCGCTGGGGAGGGGTGCCGCGGCGCCGGGCGGTCGCCGCACTCGCGGTCCTGGCCTTGGTGGGGCTGGCGCTGCAGTTGATTGCCAGTATGGGCAACACCGGCGGTTACGGTCCGATCGAACAGGGCGTGTGGCAGAACTGGGTGCTGCGGTGGGCGGTGATGTCCCTGGCCGGGGCCGTGGCGTGTGCTCTGGCCGCATGGTGGTCGGCCCGCAAACCCCGGACCGAACGACGGTTTCGGACCGCCTTCGCGGCGCTGGCGCTGGGGTTGGCCGTGGTGGCGGTACTCCTTGGCGTGCTCGCCCCGCCGCTGATCCGGCTTGTTGGCGGCGCAGACTCCGTCCTTTAGGGCGGAGATAGCCGTCCTGGGAGTGAGAATGTTCTAGTACTTTGTGCAATGGTCCGATAACCAAGGGTCATGCGGATGGACTAGCCCGCAAGGGTGAACCGTGCCAGCCGGGCCCCCGCTGCGCGAGCATGGCGGAGCCTGCGCAGTAGGGGCGGGAGACCTCTGGGTAGCCATGTCTGTGAAGCAGGAACCTGCTGCCGCCGCGAGGCGCGTAGCGCCACCAGGCCCTGTGGGTCTGGTCGGAATCCCTCTCGGTTCACGAGAGGGAGGAGGTCAACGAGGACCACGGGGTGACGATGGCGGCGGGCGAGACTGGCTAGTCTGAATCCGTGAAGGATCGGATCGGCGGGCTCTCCCCCCGCCAGCAGCAGCTCGTCCGTACATGGCTGCCCGCTGCCGAGGTGGTCGTCGACCACAGCTGGGGACTCGTCGGCACGACGGTGCTCGAGCTGCGCCGCGAGGCAGAGCGCTTCATCGTCAAAGCCGGTGACGAGAACGACCGCCACCTCGCCCGGGAGATTCGCGCCCACCACAGGTGGCTGCGGCCCTGGACCTCGATCGGTCGCGCTCCCGAGCTCGTGAAGGCCGATGGTGACGCAAAGCTCCTCGTGACCCGGTACCTGCCCGGCAGGCTGGTCGAGGGAACCGACCATGAGTGCGAACCACACACCTATCGGCAGGCCGGCGAGCTGCTCGCCAGGCTGCACGAGCAGGAGAGTGTCGACGACCCCGAATTCGAGGCGCGGGAGCAGGAAAAGGCGCTGCGGTGGCTGGACAAGCCCCACCGGATCGACCCCGACGTGGGCACGCGGCTCCGTTACATGGTGGAGTCGTGGCCGACCCCGCCGAGCAGGTTGGTGCCGACCCATGGTGACTGGCAGCCCCGGAACTGGCTCATACACGAGGAAACGGTCAGCGTGATCGACTTCGGGCGTGCCGACCTCCGTCCGGCGTTTACGGATCTGGCCCGGCTGTCCGCGCAGCAGTTCCGTTCTGACGCCTCGCTCGAAGCCGCCTTCCTCGAAGGCTACCGAGCAGATCCGCGAGAGCAGGCGGCTTGGCAGCGCAACCGGATCCGCGAGGCGATCGGCACCGCGATCTGGGCCTATCAAGTCGGCGACGACCGGTTCGAGCAGCAGGGGCATCGGATGCTCGCCGAAGCCCTCGCCGACGAGCCCCACCGTTATGGCTCTTGGTGAGGAGCGTGTGGCCTTCGGGGACCAGTCACGGACGTCAGGCCGACGCCATACCCAGGCGGGCCATGAGTTCGGCCTCGGTGATGATGTCGATGCGCTGGCCCTTGGCCATGTAGGCCTCGGCCTGGCGGTGTTTGGAGGTCTTGCCGCCGTGGTCGCTGCCGCACACGACCAGGACTTCGGTCTTCTTGGTGACGTTCTTGGCGGGGGTGCCGCCGGCCTCGGCGACGCGCTTCCACATCTCGGGTTTGTCCATCGCCTGCGGGTCACCCGAAACGCACACCGTGCGGCCATAGAGCGGACCGGCGGGATCGGCGTCGGGGGAGGGGACGGGCAGGGGCATCTGGGCAACGCGCTGCCAGCGGCCGTAGCGGTCTTCCATGGGCGACGCGGTGGGCGCGGTGGCCGGCACGGACGCAACCAGGCGGGCCGCGACCGCTTCCAGGCGGCCCAGGCGCATACGCGAGGCGCGGGAGAGTTCGGGCAGTGAGCTGGTGCCGTAGCGGTCCATGGCGGCGATCATGATGCGCGCGGCGGCTTCGGCGTCGGCGTCGGCCCGGTGGTGGTGGGTGACCTGGTGGCCGATGTGCGCGCACACCGTGGGCAGGCGGTGGTCGGGCAGGTCCCAGGTGCGGCGGGACAGCGCCAGGGTGCAGGCGTAGTCCAGGGCCGGCAGGTCCAGACCGGTGTGGCCGCAGGCCTGGCGCAGCACGCCCATGTCGAAGGCGGCGTTGTGGGCGACCAGGGCGCCCCCGTCGGCGAACTCCAGGATGCGGGGCCGCACGGACTCCCAGCCGGGGGCGTCGGCGACGTCGGCGGCGGTGATTCCGTGCACGGCGGTGTTGTGCCGGGAGAAGTAGGCGACCGGCTCGGGTGGACGGATGAGGGTGGTGTACCGGTCCACGACCTCGCCGTCGACCACGCGCACCAGTCCGACCGCGCAGGCGCTGCCGCGGTCCTGGTTGGCGGTCTCGAAGTCGATCGCGGTCCAGGCGTGGGCCACCACGTATCCTCCTGCTGCCGTTGGGGTCGGGTCGAGGTTACCCGGGGTTGGGGGCCCGCGAGGCCGGAACGGCTGATTCGTGGCGGTGCTCTCGTTGCAGCCGGGTCAGGCGGGTTCGAAGGACTCCAGGGCGGCCGTGCGCCAAGCGCCCTGGTCGGCCCAGTCGGTGGCGTTGCTGGCCCAGGCGACGGTGTAGTGCGCCCCCGGTGTGACGGTGATGTTGCGGGCCAGCACGTGGCGGTCGGTTCCGTCTTGGACCCAGGTGAACTCCCAGTCAGCGGCGGAGTGGAAGCCGGTCTGGCCGGTGACGTCGTCGATGCGGACCAGGTCGTAGCCGCCCATTCGGGAGGGTGCGCCCTCGTGCTGGTCTTGGACGTGCTCGTACTCGTCGTCGGTGGGGTGGGCGGTCATGTCGATCTGCAGGTAGCTGGTGTTGTCGGGGGCGTCGTAGAAGATCCCGCTTCCCTCGGCTCTGCGGGTCCAGCCGTCGGGTACCAGGACCGCGAACCCCTCGGCGTCCTGGGTCCAGTTCATGCCCGGTTCGGCGGGGTCGGAGTCCTCCTCGGCCTGTTCGGAGTCGGCGGGGCTGCCCGGGGCCGGGTCCTCCTCGCCTTCCTCCGGGGCCGCGTCCTGTTCCTCTGCTTCCTCCGCGGGGTCTTGTTCTTCCGCGGCACCCGCCCCGGGGTCCTCGCTTCCGATCAGGGCTGTCTCAGGACCGCTGTCCCAGGGGGAGTACACGAGGAGGCCCGCCACCACGAGGATCGAGGCCAGCCCCAGGGTCAGTGCCACCAGGGGCCAGGACAGCCCGCCAGTGCGTCCGGGCGCCTGCGCGGCGCCCGCTGGCGGGTAGGGGGTCACCGGCGGTGGGAGCGGTGGGTTCGAGACCGCGGCGGGGTGGGGCGTTGTCCCGCCGGTCTGAGCCAGGGTGTAGGCGGTGGTGGGCGCACCGGAGACGTTCTCGGTGGTCGAGGTCGGCGCCGGGATGGGGACCCCGCCGGGCAGGTGGGCGGTGGGCGCGGACGGTGTAGCCGTGGCGCCGGAGGCGGCCGCGGTGAGCAGCTCCCGGCAGTGCTCGGCCACGATGCGCTGGTCCGGGTTCTTGGCCAGCAGCCCGCGGACCGCCTCTCCCAGGGGGCCGGGCAGCGTCTGGTCCGGTTCGGCGGTGGTGATGGCGTGCAGGGTCGCGGGTATGCCCGGGCGGTGGAACGGCGAGGTGCCGGTGGCGGCGTGGTAGAGGGTCGCGCCCAGGGACCAGAGGTCGCTTGCGGGGGTGGCCGGGCTCGTCGCCAGCCGTTCGGGGGCCAGGTAGGCGGGCGATCCCACCACGCCCGCGGTCTGGGTGGTCCCGGTGGTGTCGGCGATGGTGGCGATGCCGAAATCGGTGAGTACCACCCTGCCGGTCTCGGTGACCATGACGTTCTCGGGTTTGACGTCGCGGTGGGTGATACCGCTGTGGTGGGCGGTGTCCAGTGCGCTGAGCAGGTCCAGGCCCAGTGAGGCGGCCTGGTCGGGGCGGCGTGGCCCCTGCTCCGCCACGAGGTTGTACAGGGAGGTCCCGCTGAGCAGCTCCATGACGAGCCACGGGCGTCCGTCGTCCTCGACGATGTCGTGGACGGTGACGATGTTGGGGTGCTGGCCCATGGCGGTGGCCTGCGCCTCGCGCCTGGCGCGGTCGGCGGCGCGGGCGCGCTCCTCCTCGCCCAGCCCCGGACCCAGCAGGATCTCCTTGATCGCTACCGTGCGGTTGAGTTGGATGTCGTGGGCCCGCCAGACACGGCCCATGCCGCCCCGGCCGATCTCGGTCAGCAGCTGGTAGCGGTCGCCCAGCATCCGATGTGTCTCGGCCTCCATGGGACCCCCTGGGCGATGAGGGCCGTGGCGGCCCGCGAACGTGAACTTCGGCGTGCGCGGCGGTCGCGGGTGCCGCCCCGCACTGGAAGTGAACTGTGTGGCGATTCTAGAGCTCTTGGTGTGTACCGGGTAGGTGTTTGTCCTGCCCGGAACGGGATTGTTGCGCTCTGTTGGGGTGGCCGCGGACCGGGGCCGCGGCGTCAGGGGCTGGGTTCGGTGAGGAAGTCGCGCACCAGGCGGTTGACCTTGTCGGGGGACTGGCGGTTGGGCCAGTGGCCGTGTCCGGCGAGCAGTTCGATGCGGGCGCCGGGGACCGCCTTGGCGGCTCTGACGGTGTTCATGGGCCGTACGCCGACGTCCTTGTCGCCCTGGATGAACAGTGCAGGGCAGCTGATCTGGCCCAGTCGCGGACGCAGGTCCACGTTCATGCGCCAGAAGCCGATCGAGTTGTTCTGCCAGTCCGAGGAGCTGGCGCCGTTGGTCTCCACCTCCACCATGAGCTCGTCGATGACCTGTTCCTGATCGGGTGCGGGAGTGGGGAAGAGCCCTTTGGCGAGGAAGGACTCCACCCGGCGCCTACTGCTGAACATCATCGCGGGCAGTGTGGTGTTGAGCAGGCGGCTCTTGGCGCTGAGCCACAGGAACTGGTGGGCCACGGGCGGGAAGGCCAGAATGCCCCCAGGGGCTATGGGCACGATCCGTTCCACCCGGTCGGGGTGGTCGATGGCGGTGGCCAGGGTCAGGGCCCCGCCCTGGGACAGGCCCACGACGGCGGCCCGTTCGATGCCGTAGTGGTCCAGGGCCGCGATCACACAGCGTTGTAGGACCGGGTGGTCGGCTACGCCCTCCCATGGGGTGCTTCTGCCTTGTTTGGGCCAGTCCAGGGCGATGACCCGGTGGTCCTTGGCCAGGTCGGGGATGAGGTGGCGCCAGCTCAATGTGGCACTGTCCACCCCGGCTCCGCTGAGCAACAGCACCGGCGGGGCCTGTGCGGGTCCCTCGACGATGACGCTGAGTCGGCCCTCGGGCATCGGGACGTGTTCGCGGTTGAATCCGGTGTCGGTGGTCAACGGTCGTCCTCTCGTTGGTCCCGCCAGCGCTGGAGCATGGCGGGCAGTTCGGTCTCCAGGAACCCGTAGAGCTCGTGGACGTTGGCCAGCCGCTCGCGGCGTTCGGGGGAGGCGTCCTCCATGACCTTGAGACCGCGCTCGGTGACCTGGCGGAAGCTGGTGGCCAGGGCGTAGCGGCGCTCCAGCATGCGGCTCCAGCCGTCGGCGGCGATGCGGAAGTACTCCTGTCGTTCGCCGCGTTTACGCACCCCTTCGACCAGGCCGTTGGGGGTGAGCATGCGGGTGGCGGTGCTGATGGAACTCCGGCTGACCTGGAGTACCTCGGCCAGGCGGGCAGCGCTCTGCTCGGGCGGGTCGCTGATCAGCAGCCAGCCGATGACCCGTCCGGAGATCAGGGGGAGTCCCTCGCGCTCGAAGAACACCGCGACCTCGTCCACGAAGGCCAGTTCAGCTTCGGTCGGTTCGCTCATGAGGTCAGATTACAGCTGTTGCAGTCATGACTGCAACAGCTGTAATTGCTGCAAGGCCCGAAATCCACAGAGTCCGGATGTGCAGTTTGGCCGGGTTGTGATAAAAAGTTAGGCGTGCCGAACTTTAGAGATGGGCTCACCCCAAAGACCTGGTCGACGGCGCTCCCCGCCGCCGGAATGGCCCTCGCCCTCACCGCCTGCTCCGCCACCTCCGACGCCACCCAGAGCGACGACGAGCGCCCCCTCGTGCTGACCACCTTCACCGTCATCGCCGACATGGCCGAGAACGTGGCCGCCGACCGCGTGGACGTCGCCTCGCTGACCCGGCCCGGTGCCGAAATCCACGGCTACGAGCCCACCCCCGACGACCTGGTGCGCGGCCAGGACGCGGACCTCATCCTGGAGAACGGCCTGGGGCTGGAGGAATGGTTCCAACAGTTCACCGAACGCGTGGACGCCCCCACCGCCGTCCTGACCGAGGGCATCGACACCATCCCCGTCGCCTCCGGCGATTACGAGGGCGAACCCAACCCGCACGCCTGGATGTCTCCCGACAACGCCCTGGTCTACGTCGACAACATCCGCGACGCCCTCACCGAACTCGACCCCGAGGGTGAGGAGGAGTTCACCGAGGCCGCCGAGGCCTACAAGGAGGAGGTCGCCGAGGTCGGCGCCTTCCTGGAGGAGGAGCTCGCCGAGGTATCCGAAACCTCTCGTGCCCTGGTTACCTGCGAGGGCGCCTTCTCCTACCTGGCCCGCGACGCCGACCTGGTCGAGCAGTACCTGTGGCCGGTCAACGCCGAGCGCGAGGGCACCCCCCAGCAGATCGCCGACGTTTCCGAGTTCGTCAGGGACAACGACGTGCCCTCGGTGTTCTGCGAGAGCACCGTCAACGACAGCGCCCAGCAGTCCGTGATCCGCGAGACCGACGCGGTCATGGGCGAGACCCTCTACGTGGACTCCCTGTCCGAGGCCGACGGCCCCGTTCCCACCTACCTCGACCTGCTCCGCCACGACGCGGAGGCCATCGTCACCGGCCTGAACGGCGACTGAGGGAAGGAGCCGACGTGACAGCGGCCATCGAGGTCAACGCGGCCACCGTCCGCTACGGCGACGTCCTCGCCCTGGACGACGTGAGCCTGTCCGTGGAGCACGGCCGCGTGTGCGGCCTGCTCGGCATGAACGGCTCGGGCAAGTCCACCCTGTTCAAGACCGTGCTCGGGCTGGTCCCCCTCGACCGCGGCCGGGCCCGGATTCTGGGCCTGGGCAACACCGCCGCCCGCCGCAAAGGCCTGGTCGCCTACGTCCCCCAGTCCGAACAGGTGGACTGGGCCTTCCCCGTCCGCGTGCGCGACGTGGTCATGATGGGCCGCTACGGCCGCATGCGGGGCAGGCGCAGACCCCGACCCGTCGACCGCGAGGCCGTCCAACACGCCTTGGAGCGCACCGGCCTCACCGAGCTCGCCGACCGCCAGATCGGCGCGCTCTCCGGAGGCCAGCGCAAACGCGCCTTCGTCGCGCGCGCCATCGCCCAGGAGGCCGACGTGCTGCTCCTGGACGAGCCCTTTGCCGGGGTGGACAAGCGCTCGGAGGCCACCATCACTGATCTGCTCCTGCAGTTGCGCCGGGCCGGACACACCCTGCTGGTGTCCACCCACGACCTGGCCCAGGTTCCGGCCCTGTGCGACGAGGCGGTGCTGTTGCAGCGCCGCGTGATCGCACACGGCACACCCCGGGAAGTACTGGAACCGGACGTCCTCCTCGAGGCGTTCGGCATCCACCCCAGCGAGGAGGGAGCCTCGTGGACGCCCTGATCGCGCTCGTGGAGTGGTTCACGGTCCCGATGCAGTTCGAGTTCGTCCAGCGCGCACTGTTGGTGAGCGTGGTGGCGGGCGTGGTGTGCGCGGTGCTGTCGTGCTGGATGACCCTGGTGGGCTGGTCTCTGATGGGTGACGCGGTCTCGCACGCGGTGCTGCCCGGGGTGGTGCTCTCGTACATGTTCGGGATGCCCTTCGCGCTGGGCGCCCTGGTGTTCGGGGCCGGTTCGGTGGCGCTGATCGGGGTGGTCAACCGCACCTCCCGGGTCAAGGAGGACGCGGTGATCGGCGTGGTCTTCACCGCCATGTTCGCCCTGGGCCTGGTGCTGATCTCGCGGGTGCCCAGCCAGACCGACCTGACGCACATCCTGTTCGGCAACGTCCTGGGGGTCTCCGACGGCGACATCCTCCAGGTGTTGCTCCTGGCCGGCGTGGTGTTGGCCGTGGTCTTGTTCAAGCACCGCGACCTGACCATGTACGCCTTCGACCCGGTCCACGCGCACGCCATCGGCATCAACCCTCGCCTGTTGGAGACCCTGCTGCTGGGGCTGCTGTCGGTGACGGTGGTGGTCGCTCTGCAAGCGGTGGGGATCATCCTGGTCGTGGCCATGGTGATCATCCCGGGCGCCACTGCCTACCTGCTCACCGACCGGTTCGAGCGGATGCTGGTGATCTCGGCGGCAGTGGCCTTCGTCGCGGCCGTGGTGGGAGTGTTCACCAGCTTCCACCTGAACGTGTCCACCGGCGGCTGCATCGTGTTGGCCCAGGCGAGCGCGTTCACCCTGGCCTACGTGTTCTCGCCCAAGCAGGGCGTGCTGTGGCGGGGGCGCACAGCCCGGGCGGTGCGGGCGGCGCGCACCGGACGCTGAGGACGGAAACAGGGGAATGAACATTCTGTTTACATCAAATCGTTGACAATGATCAGTTGACACCGCATGCTGAAGGAATGACTGCAACCGACCCGTTCACCCAGCCCGACCCCGAACAGTCCCGCCGCCAGCGCGCACACGAAGCACTCGTCCGCATCACCGAACGGCATGCCGTCGGCGAGGACCTCCTGCGCTGGCAGGAACGCCGGATGCCCATGCAGCCCCACGACGCCATCCGGCGCGTCTCGGACCTGGCCGCGGGCAGCGCCGTCCCCGCCGAGGACGCACCCGGCATCGACCAGGCGGACCTGACCGCGGCACTGACCCTGGTGCCGTGGGCGCGCGCCGAGTTCGACCAGATGGAGGCGGGCCTGCTCACCATGGCCAAAGGCCGCGGCATGACCTGGCAGGAGCTGGCCTTCGGCCTGGGACTGGGCACCTCCCAGGCCGCCCGCCAACGCCACGAACGCCTGGTCAAACGCACCGAAACCGAGGTCTGACGGTCCGATCCGGGATTGACCTGCTCGGCCCGCTCAATCCCGGGGAACGCCGTGCCGCGCGTAGTGGCGGGCCGCGCGAGCACGGTTTCCGCACGAGGTCCCGCACCACCGCTGGCGACCGTGCTCCTGGACGAAATAGCGCACACAGCGCGGGGCCGTGCAGGAGCGCAGGCGTTCGCGGTCGGGCCCGGCCAGGAAAGCCACGGCCGCGCGCGCCAAGGCGGCGACGAGCCGGTCGCCGGTCTCGGCCCGGCCGGCCACGAGCTCCACGACCGGGCCGACGGAAGGACCGTCCTCGGGCCAGGACAGCTCAGGGCGGACCGGCACCAGGGCGGCGTCGGTGTTCAGCCGCTCCAGTGCTCGCCCCGAGGGGAGAAGGCGCTCGGCGTCGGCAGGGCTGGGCGGCCCGGGCCTGACCGCCCTCGCGAAGAGGGCCCGCCCCGCCGCACGCAGCCCGACAAGGCGCCCCCGGAGCTCCTCGTCCACCTCGACCCCGGCATCGACGTGGCCGTGCACCCACTCGGCCGCGCCCGTGACCGTGGCCAGGTCGTCGGCGACACCCCCAGACCCGTCGTGCCGGACCGTGCTCGCCAGCGCCGATCGATGCTCCACCGTGTGCCGCTCGCTGACGTTTCTACATCCGTCAACGAATCGCACCATTCCTGGGCGAAAGTCCCGTACCCGGCCCCGAAGAACTGGGTCATGGGTTCACGCTTCGCAGCGGACTGCCCGGCAAGGCCCGGTCTTATGCCCGCTCCACGTGCAGTTTTCCGTCTCCGAGCCGCTCCCGACGACGCCAGGCCCAAGACCCGGATAGAAAGGCGTGTTTCACCTGCCGCCGCAGGATGTGGGCGCCCGACCGCTTGACTCTCACCGGCCAGACAACCAACAACTTAACAGTCCACACAGACAGGCGCAGAGATTCACTGAAATCCACCTATGCACACGCCAACAGCACGCAACCCTCTCCGACCAGCCGGACACCCCGATCCTGCTCGCCATGCACCACCCGCCCAGCCGGGTCCACCACCCACTGCCCGACGCGTCCACGCTGGGCAATCCCCACGACCTGACCGCACTGCTCGACGCCCACCCCAACGTCGTGGGTGTCCTCGCCGGGCACGCCCACACCGGCGCGGCGGGCCAGTTCGCGGGGCGCCCCATGGTCCTCGCCCCGGGCGTGACGTGGACGCTGCGCATGCCGTGGGAGGGCGAACAGCGCGTCGACCGCGGCCAGCCCCCGGGTGTGGCCTTCCATGTCCTGGCCGAGGACGGCGGCCTGACCACACACTTTCGCGCCGCTCCCTAGTTGGGGTGCGGACCAAGACTGACACCGCTCGGTGGCGGAGTCGACGTCTCTTCTCTGCTCTGTGGTGATGCTGCGGTTGCTGTTCAGGATGCCTTCGGGGTTTGCTGCCCTCGCCGGTCCGCGTCCTGTCGACGAAGGCCCTCGACGATGACGTTCATCAGAGGCCGTGCTGTTGCTTCCCATTCATCTCGGTCCAGTCGGCCGAGGTAGGCGATGAGCAGGAGGACCCCGCGGGCGTCCACGTCCGTGCGGATGGAACCGGCTGCTTTCCCGGCGTTCAGCAGGTGGCCGAGGGCGTCTTCGATGGGGTTCTGGCTGTGGGCGACAAGGTCTTGCCACGCTGCCGGCTCGAGCGCTGCCAGGACGCCGTACTTGATCTCGGCGTAGTCGATCACTCGGTCGAGCCAGTGACGCAGGGCTTCCACGGGCTCGTGTGCCTCCAGTAGAGCGGAGGCGGCGGTCACGAGTTCTTCGACGTCGCGCCGGTAGACCTCGGCGAGGAGCGCTTCGCGGTTGGGGAAGTTCCGGTAGAGCGTTCCCTGTCCTACACCGGCGCGCTTGGCGATCTCGTTGAGGTGGACGTGGTGGGACTCGGCGAGGGCTGCGCGGGCAGCCTCAACGATGCGGGTCCGGTTCCGCACCGCATCCGGACGGCGTGCTGGCGTGCTCATGGTCCTCTCCCGATGTTCCGCCTGTGACAAGTGGACACGTGTCCGGAAGGCTGGCAACGCATCGGACACGTGTCCACTTTACTTGGAGGCAGTAGTGCTCTCTCTTCACGGCAAGATCGTCGCTATCACCGGAGCCAGTGGCGGCATCGGCGAAGCCACGGCCCGGCTACTCGCCCAGTGCGGCGCTACGGTCGTCCTCGCAGCGCGCCGCAGCGAGCGCATCGACGCCATAGCGCAGGAGGTCCGGGAACAGGGCGGCCGTGCCGCCACGTGCGTCGTCGACGTCACCAAGGCCGAGGACCTACAGCGCCTGGTCGCCACCACCATCGACCAGTACGGCCGTACCGACGTACTGGTCAACAACGCCGGCATCGCCCCGATCAGTCCGTTGGCCGACCTCGACACCGAGAGTTGGTCGGCCATGATCGATGTCAACCTTCACGGCATGCTCAACGGCGTCGCCGCCGCGCTGCCAGCCTTCCGCGAGCAAGGATCGGGCCACCTGGTGAGTATCGTCTCCGTGGCCGGCCTGTCCGGCGCGTCCCCCTTGATGGCTGTCTACGCCGCGACCAAGAACGCGGTGCGCACCGTCCACGAGGGGCTGCGCAGTGAGTCCACCGACGGGGTGGTGCGCACGACAGCCATCTCGCCGGGATACATCCGCACCGATCTCGCCGACTCCATGGCAGATCCGTACATCCGCGAGCAGACGCGCAAGAACATGGACGCGGTGGGCATCCCTCCGGCGGCGGTCGCCCGCGCCGTGGCCTTCGCCATCGAGCAGCCCAGCGACGTCGAGATCGGCGAGATCAACGTTCGCCCCACCGTTCAGGCGTGACACTTGCCGTCACCGGTCAAGTGAGACGGCCGAAAGCCGCTTGCACAACGCCACAAGGGGCAATGGCCAGGTCGCCAGGTAGCTGAGCTACTGCGGCTCGGGGTCGTTCTCCGCTGCTTTGACCTCGCCGTGCACCACGGCCAGGCTCACCCCGACCCCGCAGGCGATCTCGCGCAGAGACTGGCCCTCAGCGCGGCGGGCCAGGATCGCGCGGCGTTTGTCGGCGTCGACCACGCGGGGCCGGTCGCCCTTGCGTCCGGCCCTGGCGGCCGACTCCAGGCCGTTGCAGGTCTTGCGGACGATGTCGCGGCGGCGGTCCTAGGCCAGGGCCAGCGCCAGATCCAAGATCAGGCTCGTTCAGCAGCCCATTGCCGCTTTCCGGCGTACTTTGTTCACCCCCTAGTTCCCTTCCTGCTCCACGTGGCGACGAAAGGCCGAGCTCTGACCGCACCACACCTGACCGCCGAGACCGTCACCGACGGGCTTGTTCCGCTGGGCCCGGCCCTGTCCCCCGATGGGCGCCGGGTGGCCTACGCCGTCACCGCCCTCACCCGCACCTGTGCGCGCCCGGTGAGCACACTGTGGATCGCCGACCGCGACCGCGCCACCGCACCCCGGCGGCTCACCGGAGGCGACGCCGCACACCACCGGCCACGCTGGGATCCGGACTCCCAGCACCTGTACTTCCTCTCCGACCACACAGAAGCCGGGGAGCGGGGCGCACCCCAGCTGCACCGGATCAATACCGACGGATCCGGACACCGAGTGCTGACCACCACCGAAGGCGGGGTGGCGGACCACCTTCCGCTGCCTGACCACGCGACGGTGGCACTGGTGGTGAGCGATCCCGACCGGCGGGGGAGCGCACCACGGGTGTGGGGTCAGGCCGCCCCCCACGACCGGCTGACCCTGCTCGACACCGGCACCGGCCGCCAGCGCCCGGTCACCGGGCTGGGCGAGCGGCACGTACTGGAAGTGGCCGCGCGTCCCGACGGCGCGGCCCTGGCGGTGACCACCCAGCCGGGGCCCGAACGCGACCCCGTCCGTCCCCGCTGGGACCTGCACCTGGTGGATCCGGCCACCGGGCAGGTCAGGGATCTGGGCCCGCTCGGCTGGGACGCCCACTCACCGGCCTGGTGGCACGACGGCCACCGCTGGCACCTGTCCTACCTGGCGATGGACCCGGGCCCCGACGGCGGCCAGGCCGTCTTCGACCTGGTCCCGGACCACGACCGGACACAGCACACCAACCTCACCGGCGGCCTGGACCGATGCCCCAGTGAACTCACCCAGGTGGACCAGGGGCCCCCGCTGGCCCTGTTCGCGCACGGGCTCGACACCGAGATCCACCGCCTGGACCCGGGCCTTGGAGCCTTTACCCGTCTCCTGCGCTCGCCGGGGCGCCTGGAGTCCCTGACCTCGGACCGCACCGGTTCCCACGTCGCGGCCCAGGCCGCTGCCTGCGCGCACCCCAGGGAGGTGTATGCCGGAGCCCCGACCACCGCGCTCACCCGGCTCACGCATCTGCGGCCCGAGCTCGACCGCTTCGACTGGGGCAGGCAGGAACGCCTGTCCTACCGGGCCCGTGACGGGCTCGCCCTCGACGGGCTCCTGGTGACACCGCCGGGCGCGGGCCCCGGTGATGGCCCCTTCCCCCTGGTCACCTGGGTGCACGGGGGACCCTACGGCCGGTATATGGACCAATTCACCCTGAGCCCTTACGCACCCGCCCAGTGGCTGGCCCACTGCGGGTACGCGGTGTTCCTGCCCAACCCGCGCGGCGGCGAAGGGCACGGGCGGGCCTTCGCCGAGCTGGTCGTGGGCGCGCTCGGAGTGGGGGAGTGGGACGACATCGTCGACGGCATCGACCTCCTCGTGGAGCGGGGTGTTACCGACCCCGACCGGCTGGGAATCGGCGGGTGGAGCCACGGCGGGACCATGGCGGCCTGGGCGGTGGGGCACACCGACCGGTTCCGCGCGGCCGTCGTGGGAGCCGGTGTCAGCGACTGGGGGATGCTGGCCGCCACCGGCGAATACGGCGCCAGCGAGGCGGGGCTGAGCGGGAGCGTTGGCTGGGAGGGTGTGGGCCCGCACCCGCACGACGCGGTCAGCCCCATCGCTTTCGCCTCGCGCATCGCCACCCCGGTGCTCATCGTGCACGGGGAGGAGGACACCAACGTGCCCGTGGGCCAGGCGGTCTACCTGCACCGGGCCCTGCGCCACTTCGGGGTGGAGCACGAGTTCGTGGTCTACCCGGGCGAGGGACACGGCCTCGAGACCCGGGCGAACCAGATCGACCTGCTCGACCGCACCCGTTCCTGGTTCGACCGCTGGTTGGGGTCCGACAGCTGAGCTCGTTCCCACCCCCTCGTCAGGCCGTGCCGACAGTTCGACGCCCCTGGAACTCGCGGTTGACCCACGAGGTTTATTCGTCTATACACATATTTATCTGATAAGATAAATTACGGCGATGAAACGGGGAACGATGGGCCGCACGGTCACAAACGAGGCGCGCCGGGCACAGATCGTGCGGGCCGCAATCGAGGTGATCGCGGACGAGGGCTACGAGCACGCCTCCTTCGCCAAGATCACCAAGCGCGCCGGGCTCAGCAGCCCGCGCATGATCTCCTACCACTTCGCGGGCAAGGACGACCTGGTCCGCCAGATCGTGACGGACGTGATCACCGAAGGCGCCACCGTCATCATGGAACGGATCAAGGCCCAGGACACCGCCCGGAGCAGGCTGCGGGCCTACCTGGAGGCCAACCTCGAGTTCCTGCGCGCGCACCCGCGCGAGATGGCCGCGCTCACCGCCATCGGCCCGCACCTGCGCGATGAAGAGGGGCGGGCGCACAACCACGACAGCGCCCAGGAACCCATGGTCAAGGGGCTGGCCGAACTGCTGGCCGACGGTCAGAGCACCGGGGAGTTCCGCGACTTCGACACCCGCTCGATGGCAATACTCATCCGCGGCGCGGTCGAGGAGGCGGCCCGCCGAGTGGACAGCGCGTTCGACTTCGACGCCTACACCCGGGAGCTGACCGCCGCGATCGACCTCGCCACCCGCGCCGGGGGAGACCCCGCGAGCGCAGAGCTCTCGGAAGCAGCAGAGCCCTCCGAGCCAGGGCAGACACCATGACCGCCGGACGGGGGAGCAAGGCCGCCCTGGCGGTCACCCTCTTCTTCGAACTCGCCCTTCCCCTGCTGGTCTTCTACGGGCTCCGGGCACTCGGGATCGACCAGATCACCGCCCTGCTGGTGGCGGCGGTGCTGCCGGCGGCGCGGATCGCGCACGGCGCCATCAGAGAGCGCAGGCTCAACGGGGTGTCGGTCTTCGTGCTGGTCACCCTGGTCCTGACGGTCGCGCTGACCTACGTCACGGGAAGTCCGCGCACCCTGTTGGTGCGGAGTGCCTGGGCCTCGGCGGCGATGGGCCTGTGGATCCTGGCGACACTGCTCACCCGGCGCCCCTTCCTGTTCTCGGTGACCCGGGTCTTCCTGACCACGCGGGACCAGCGTGTGTGGGACGGCAACTGGGAGGACTCCGCGGTCTTCCGGCGGGCTCTGCGGGTGTCGACAGCCGTGTGGGGCACGTTGTTCCTGGCGTACACGGGGTTGAGCGTGACGATGGCGCTGACCCTGCCCATCGACCTCGTGCCCGTGCTCGACGACCTGCTCCTCGTGCTCAGCCTCGGCCTGATCTTTCTGTTCCAGCGCTCCTACGGGCGTGCCCAGCTGGGCCGACACGGACTGAGGATGCGCGGCGTCCACTTGGAGCGCATCGAGGGCCCAGCTGAGGCAACCGGAAACAGCATCCCAACCGCCCCGAGTCAGCCTTGAGCCAGGAGGAAAGCATGAATGCACAGGTCGCACTGGTCACCGGAGCGGCGAGCGGGATCGGGGAGGCGATTGCCGAGGACCTCGCCGCCCAGGGATTGCGCGTGGTCGTGGCCGATCGCGACGAGGAGCGCGGAGCCGAGGTCGCCGCCCGGATCGGGGGCCGGTTCGTGCCCGTCGACGTCTCCCGGCGTGCGGACAACGAGCGGGCCGTGGCCTCGGTGGTCGAAGCCCACGGGCGGCTGGACGTGGTGGCGCTGAACGCGGGCGTGCCCGGCCGGTGCGGGATCGACGACTACTCCGAGGAGGCCTACCGGGCCACCATGGGCGTCAACCTGGACGGGGTGGTCTTCGGTTTCCAAGCGGCGCTTCCGCACCTGCGCGCGGCCGACGGAGGTTCGGTGGTCGTGACGTCGAGCATGGCGGGCCTGACCGCTTCACCCGACCCCTTCTACGCGGCCAGTAAGCACGCGGTCGTCGGCCTGGTCCGGTCCGCGTCGATGCTGCTCGCCGCCGACGGGATCCGTATCAACGCGCTGTGTCCGGGGCTGGTGGACACCCCGCTCGTGGCGCCCTTTCGCTCCGCGCTGGTGGAGGCGGGCCTGGCTGTGGCCGCCCCGGCGGATGCGGCAGCAGCGGTGCGCAGCATCCTCGCCTCCGGCCGCTCAGGTCAGGCGTGGGTGTTCCAGCACGGCCAGGAAGCCGCGCCCGTGCCCGATCCGGAGCTGGCCCTGGCCCAAGCGGACCCGGGCTAGCGCAGACCCAGAAACGCCTCGTGCCGCCGCTCAGCTGGGAGCGGCGGCACGAGGCGGGGTGCGGGACCGGTGCTAGAGCAGCATGGAGAGCTGGCGGGCCTGGGCGACGAGCTGGCCCTGGCTGTCCCAGATCTCCATGTCTTCTTCGTGGAAACCGTTGGAGACGTGCTTGGTGGAGACCCGGCAGGCCAGCCAGCCGGGCGCGGGCCTGCCGCGCACGTGTGTGGTGAGCTCCACCGTGATGGTGGTGAACTCGCCGATCTCCAGCACCGCGGGCACGGCGAAGTCCACCATGGCGGGCAGGGAGTGCACGTCGGCGTCGCGACCGTCGGCGAAGCGCATCCAGAAGTCCACCTGAGGGTGGCCGTCCTTCTTGCCGTCCAGCCATTCGGGGCGCTTGGCGTAGCGGTACTCGATGCGGTGGGCGATGGTCAGCCCCTCGGGCTTGTCCGCGAACTCCGCGGGGACCAGGCAGTCCTCCGGGGCGGGCAGGTCCGGCGGGCCCTCCAGGTGCAGTTCCCGGCCCTCGGCGCTGAGGTCGCCGTAGGTGGCGGTGGCCCGCACGATCTCCTTGCCGCCCTGTTCCAGGACGACCGCGCCCGTGGCGGTGCGGCGGCCTTCGCGGATGGTCTCGGTGCGCATGACGGCCTCACCGGGGGCCGCGGGCCTCAGATAGAAGGCGGACACCACGAGGGGGTCGGGCTGGGCGAGGGTCTGGCCCAGGGCGTTGACGGCCGTCCCCAGGACGTAGCCGCCGTTGGGGTGCGAGGTGAACGTGGTCCAGCCGTCGGTGAGGGTGGCTGTGAACTCGCCGTCGGCTCGCTTCTCGACCCGGGTATCCTGGTCGAACTCGTAACCCTCGGCGGGGTGGTCAAGGCTCATATGCATATGTTACCCGCGAGTAGGCATGGTGGCCACACCAAACCGAATCCCGTTCGGCGCCGGAGAAGGCACGCCCCGTCCACCCCGGACGGCAGCGCTGCCCCGGATCGTCTGCCCCTGGGCAACCGCGCCCCCGTGACACAAAGCGCTGGCGCCCGCGGGGAGACCGTGCCACCTTCGTTGCCATGGCCGACACCGCAATCCGAGCCCTCGCCCTCTGGGAACACCTGGCGGACACACGAGTCCGGGCACCGCTGACCGTCGCCGTCTCCCCGAACTCCCGCATGTGCCCGCCCGGCTGGTGCGGGATCGTCCACCTGGACGGCACAACCCTGGCCACAGCCCCCACCGAAGAGCTCGCCGACGCCCTGCACAGGTCCTTGGCCTCGGTCGAGCCCGCCGCACACACCGAACCGGAAGCGCTCACGCCCCTGCTCCCGATCGGGGACAGCCTCGGCCCGGCCACGCTGGCCTACCTCTCCCCGCCCGATTTTCGGTCCGTGGCAGCCCCCCCCGACCAACCGAACTCCCCGTCGGCCACCCCGACCTGCACGCGCTCCTGGAAACCGTCGGCCCCGAGGACGCGGGGGAGAGCGGCCTGGGCGAGATCACCTCACCGGCCCACACCATCTACGACCAAACCGCTCCCGGCGGGGCGCCCCGAGTCATCGCCGCGGCCGGGTACCGGCACTGGCCCGCCGACACCGCTCACCTGTGCGTGCTGACCGCCCCCGACCACCGGGGCCAAGGGCTGGCCCGCCCGGTCGCCTCCGCCGCCGCGGCCCATGCACTGGCCGAGAACCTCCTCCCGCAGTGGCGTGCCCGCCTGGCTGCCTCGCGCCGGGTGGCCCTGGGTCTGGGCTTTGGCGCACACGGCTCCCAGCTCAGCCTCCGCTTGGCGTGAACGCCGCCGTGACACACCTCGCGTACCGCAGCACCGTTCGGCCTGCTAGCGTTGGCTCTCGCGAAGCCGGAGTCCGGCCGCGTTCAGACCGAGGGAGAGTGAGTTGATGGCTGCGATGCAGGCAGCTGCCGTGCGCAGCGCCCACACCGTCCTCACCACCCGGGCCCCGGCCTGACCTGACGCGCACCCCGCCCGCCCCTGCACAGCGCGGGCGTCCCTGGAGCGTCACTTCCGCCGGGCCCTGTCAACAAAGGGTCTCCACCTTGACTTTCACCACTGCGCAGAGCAACAACTGGGCCACCCGCCCCGAAACCGGGGCCGACCTCGCCGACGTGCGCGCGGTCAACCTGGCGGCGTTCGAGACCGCTGAGGAAGCCGACCTGGTCGACGCCCTGCGGGCCGACTCCGGAGCGTGGATCGACGGGCTGTCCATGGTCGCCGAGACGACCGACGGCAACCTGGTCGGGCATGCCCTGTACACCCGGTGCCGCGTCGACGGCCACCCGGCCCTGGCCCTGGCCCCGTGTGCGGTCCTGCCCGAGCACCAGGGCACCGGGGCCGGTTCGGCCGCCATCCGTGCCGGGCTGGAAGCCGCCCGTGCCATGGGCGAGAACCTCGTCCTGGTCCTGGGCCACCCCGGTTACTACCCGAGGTTCGGCTTCACCCCGGCCTCCGGTTTCGGTGTCCGGGCGCCGATGGAGGTTCCGGACGAGGCGATGATGGCACTGTCCCTGGACCCGGCGCGCGAGACCCCGCGCGGCACCATCGAGTACCCGGCACCCTTCGGTATCTGACCGACACCACATTCCCGGGCCATGGGGCGCCCCGCCGCGGTTGGCCGCGGCGGGGCGCCCTCGTCACTTCAGCAGGGACAGCTTCCCGGTGAGCATGTTGATCAGGTTCTTCGCGGTGCAGACCCCGTCCTTCAGGGCGGGGATCACCGCCCCGCGCAGAAATGTCACACCCTCGGGCTACGGTCCTGTCCAGGATCAACAGGGGAGGTGTGTGCTGTGCTGACGGGATTCCGGTACCGGCTGGCGCTCACCGACGCCCAGGCTGGCCAGTGCGCCGAGTACGGCGATATCTGCCGGGCGGTGTGGAACACCGCCCTGGCCCAGCGCCGCCACTTCGTGGACCGGTGGAAGCGCGGCTATGCCGCCCCCTACTGCGGCTACCACCTCCAAGCCACACAGCTGGCCCAGGCCAAGGCCGAAGAGACCTGGCTGCGGGCCGCCCCCTCGCACATCCTGCAGCAGACCCTCAAAGACCTGGAACGGGCCTGCACCGAGCACGGCACCTTCAACGTCAACTTCCGGCCCAAACACCACTGGAAGCCCTCCTTCCGCTTCCCCAACGGGCCAAGCATCACCGTTGAGCGCCTGGGCCGCACATGGGGGCAGG